>JADLGX010000256.1 GCA_020849095.1 Candidatus Eiseniibacteriota bacterium | reverse complement strand
GTGCAGGCGCCCCGGTCTTGGAAGCAGGTGAAGCGAGAGACTAGCGGTACAGGGCCTTGACCGAACCCCACGTGCGGTTGCGCGCGGGAACCGGGAGGCACGTGCCGGCGACTTCGGACTGCCAGGTCGCGATGCGCGACGTGGCCTCGTCCGAAACGTCGAAGTTGCCGACGCCGACGGGCTGCGTGATGCGGATCATGTTGAGCACGAGGCAGACGTTGTCGGCGCAGCCCGTGCAGGCGCCCGTACCGACCGTCTTGGCGTTCGAGATGTTGAACTTGAACGCGTAGTACTCGGTGCCCGAATCGAGCGGACCGGCGTTCGCCGGAGGAACGGCCCACAGCGCCTTGATGCGCGCGCGGTTCGCCGTACCCGAGAAGCCGGACTCGAAGTTGGTCAGGCCGCCCGAAGCCGCGCCGACGAAGTAGTCGGTGCAGTTGGACGGACCGCCCGTGAAGTCGGCGTTCGCGGAGAGCGCGGTCTGGCGGCAGGTGCCGACATTGCGGAACGCCCACCAGTCGGAATACGCCGGGCCGGCCGTGAGCAGGTCCACGACCACTTCGATACCCGTGGCGGCGCTGACGCCGACCGGCGGGATGAACGAACCCACGAGCGTGTTCGTGCCCGTGTTGCTGGCGCAGGCGAACGTCTTGTTCTGGACGCCACCGCCCGACGGGCAGTCGTTCCAGGCGAAGTTGAGCCCCGCAGCGGAAGCAACAGAAGCGGTGATCGTCAGAGCGGCGGTTACGGTCACCAGTCGAAGCAACTTGCTCATCACGAAGAACCTCCCTTTCCTCAGGTCTGAGACTTTCGAATTGCTGAGACCGCGACCGGGGTCGGCCCAGGCCACACGCACTCGTTGCGAGGAGCTCGGAGGGTGCGCCATCCATACCGCGTCTCGAGAAGTCGGGCACAGGTTACTCGCGAAGGGGTAATCCGCAAGCAAAAAGTTGGGCGAGAACCCCAATGCCGGACACGCAGCGTTTATCGGCCCGCGACTCTCGTTCTTCAGTCTTGATTGAAAATGGAGGGATTGCCCGTTCTGTGCGCAGAGAACGCGGGCTGGGGCAAACAGTCGAGGCGGCCTCCCGAAGGAAGCCGCCTCGATGAACTGCGATGGGTGGGACGAGTCGCGAACTACCGGTACAGCGACTTGACCGAGCCCCACGTACGGTTCTGCGCAGGCACGACGGCCGGGCAACCACCCACGCCGATCGCGCCACCCTGCCACGTCGCGTAGTTGCGCTCGGCGGCGTTCTGCAGGCGGTAGTTACCGACACCGACGGGCTGCGTCAGCTTGATCTCGTTGAGCACGATGCAGACGGGGTCCAAGCAGCCGGCGCAGGCACCCGTGCCGACCGTCTTGGCGCCGAGGACGTTGAAGCGGAAAGCGCCGTACTCGACCAGGTCGTCGACCGGACCGGCGAGCGCCGGGGGAACCGCGAACACCATCAGCACGCGGGCGCGGTTCGTCTGGCCGGGGACGATGTTCGGGTTGAAGGCCGAGAAACCACCAGCCGCCTGGCCAGCCCAGTAGTCGCCGCACGAGGCAGGACCGCCGGTGAAGTCAGCGTTGGTCGTGAAGGCCGTCTGACGGCACGTGCCGGCATTCTTGAACTGCCACCACGCCGGCAGAGCCACCGACGCGGACTGCAGGTCGATCACGATCTCTTCGCCCGTGATGGCCGTGGTGCCGGCCGGCGGGATGAACGAGCCGATGAGCGTGCCGCCCGTGAGCGTGTTGCTCGTGCAGGCGAAGTTCTTGTTGGCCGACGCCGGCAGACCGCCGCAATCGTTCCAGCCGAAGTTGATACCGGCCGCAGAGGCAACCGAAGCCGACAGAGCGAGGAGAGCAGCGCCGAGAAGTAGCGTCTTCTTCATGGTGTTCCTCCGAAACGCACCTTTGGGGGTGAGGTGCCGTCCGATTTGGACGGCGGGGGACGTCAATGCGGTGAAAAGCGTAGCACGGCCCGGGGCATGGGAAGCAAGGGAAAATATTGTGAAGTCACACGTTGCATGATGCATGCGTCCGCCATGTAAACACCCCGGCACTGGCCGGGGGTTCCGCGCCTCCCCGGAGGCGCCCCCGGCGCGTGGCCGACCTGCCGGAACCTCAGGGACGCAGCGACTTGACCGCGCCCCACGTGCGATTGCGGGCCGGCGTCGCGGCCGGGCAGCCGCCGCTGACGACCCCGCCCTGCCACGTGGCGTAGTAGCTGTACGCCGGGTTCTGGAGGCGGTAGTTCCCCACACCGACCGGCTGCGTGAGCTTGATCTCGTTGAGCACGATGCAGACCGGGTCCAGGCAGCCGTCACAGGCGCCCGTGCCCACCGTCTTGGCGTTGTTGATCGAGAGCTTGAACGCGTAGTACTCGAGTTCTTCGTTGACGGGCATGGCGAGATTGGGCGGGACCGCGAAGACCATGAGCAGCTTGGCGCGAGTCGGGATCGAGCTGGAGAAGACCTGGTAGGAGGCGATCCCGCCCGCGGCCTGGCCCGCCCAGTAGTCCGCGCAGGAGTACGGTCCCGCGATGAAGTCGGCGTTCGCCGCCAGCGACGACTGCCGACAGCTGCCCGTGTTCTTGAAATGCCACCACGACGGGTAGGGGTTCGAAGCGGAAACCAGGCGGATCACGATTTCTTCGCCGGTGATGGCCGTCGTTCCGGCGGGCGGCACGAACGAGCCCACGAGCACGTGGGCGCCCGTGTTGGTGTTGCAGGCGAACGCTTCATTGACCTGTCCCGCCTGGCCGCAGTCGTTCCACGCCAGGTTGACCCCCGCGCCGAGCGCGGGTGAAGCAGCGAGCACCAATGACAGCGCTGCGAGCAGCAGCCGGATCTTCATGCATGCCTCCGTGTGTCGGCGTGGCGCGGCCACGCATGCGCGGCGAACTCCGAAAAGAAAAGCATCGAGGCGGCTCCCCGAAGGGCGCCGCCTCGACGAAACTACCGTGGTGCGATCAGTCGCGAACTACCGGTACAGCGACTTGACCGAGCCCCACGTCGCGTTGCGAGCCGGCGTCGCGGCCGGGCAACCGCCCGAACCGATCACGCCACCCTGCCACGTCGCGAAGTTGCCATCAGCCGGGTTCTGGATGCGGTAGTTACCCACACCGACCGGCTGCGTCAGCTTGATCTCGTTGAGCACGATGCAGACGGGGTCCACGCAACCGGCGCAGGCGCCCGTGCCGACCGTCTTGGCGTTGCTGAAGCTGAGCTTGAACGCGTAGTACTCGAGGGTCTCGTCCACCGGGCCAGCCAGCGCCGGGGGAACGGCGTACACCATGAGGATACGCGCACGGTTCAGCTGGCCAGGAACGATGTTCGGGTTGAAGGCCGAGAAGCCACCGGCGGCCTGACCAGCCCAGTAGTCCGCGCACGAGAACGGGCCGCCCGAGAAGTCGGCGTTCGTCGTGAAGGCGGTCTGGCGGCAGGTGCCCGTGTTCTTGAACGTCCACCACGCCGGCAGGGCCGCCGAGGCGGACTGCAGGTCGATGACGATCTCTTCGCCCGTGATGGCCGTGCTGCCGGCCGGAGCGATGAACGAACCGACCAGCAAGTTCGTGCCGACGTTGCTGTTGCAGGCGAAGGTCTTGTTGGCAAGACCGTTCAGGCCGCAATCGTTGAACGCGAAGTTGATGCCTTCCGCGGACGCGACCGAGGCCGAGAACGCGAGAAGGGCGCCGCAGAGGAGGAGAAGCTTCTTCATTGTTGCCTCCGAAGATGTGGAATCGCGGGGTGGTGAAGATAGCGAGTAACTAAAGGTCGTTGCCTCGCTCCTTCTCGGCCGGGCTCAGGCCGCTCACGCGAGAGTTTCGCGCGGGCGGCCCGCCCTGAAGCCGAAGAATGAACTACGGGCAGAGGGTGCCGGACTCGGACGAAGCGCCCGAACCCTGCGCAGCCAGCCAGAGCGAAAGGTCATTCGCGCCCAGCGTGGTGTCGTAATCGTAGTCGGAACGGCCGAAGTAGAAGCCCGAGCCCTGATCGGCAAGCCACACCGACAGGTCGTTGGCGCCGGCGCCACCGGCACCGTCCTGATCCAGGACGGCAGCGGTCAGCGAACCGAGGAGCACGCCGTCGGCGTACACCTTGACGGCGTTCAGGCCGGCACCGGCCGTCGCACCACCGTTGTTCGAACCACCGACGACCGTGAACGAGACGACGCCCGTGACGTCCGTGAACTTGCGGACGGTCTTGGACGGGCAGTTCACCGTGCTGGCGGCGGCGTCGAGCTGATCGGACGCGGGAATCAGGTCCGAGCCGGCGACGAAGTCGAGGACCACAGAGCTGCCGCTGATCGGGTTGTTCGCGAGATCACGGACAGTGATCGAGAACGTTCCGAGCGCATCGGCGACGCCCAGCGAGTGACCGACCATCGTGAAGAAGGCCGGGACGGGAAGCGAAGAGTTACCCGGGCTAGGCACACCCGCGAACGCGCTGGCGGCGACCAGCATTCCACACGCGGTAAGCGTGGCCTTGCGAACCAAACCAGTCATTGTTGCACCTCCGAAGTGGTAGAAACCTGTTGCTGAGTTCTAGGCAAGGCTCAGTTGCACGCAATCAGGTCTGGCTGCGAGCCACCCCCTTTCGAACTCTCTATTTGTGTTAGCGAGATCGAGTTCGAGTGCCTTGGCGCGCTTATCTGACGCAACAACAAGGCCTTCCAAGACGAAGAAAAGTCTAGGCGTCGGGTTCCGGCGGTGTCAAGAAAGTTTTTCGTCCTGCAGCCCGGAAAGACACTCGACATGGCTTGTCCCTCAACCCGGCCCTTCCACCGCCCCTTGCGGGGGCCGCTTTGGGGCCTCAAGCGACTCGATCCCTTGAACTTGGCCTGCTTCTGGTGGGCGAAACAGGGCTCGAACCTGCGACATCCTGCTTGTAAGGCAGGCGCTCTACCGACTGAGCTATTCGCCCGATTCCGAACCGCTTCCACGCACCAGGAGCGAAGCCGGAATGAGACCGCAGTACCCGACCACCAGCAGGACCGGAGCCAGCGTGATGCTTCCACGCGACAGACTCAGGTAGCCCGCCCCCAGCAACGCGACACCGGCCGCCAGCAGCGCGGTGTTCATCGTGCCCCATCGAAATCCGAGATCCACCTCGGGCTTGAGCTTTGCCCGGAGCGACTTGGGTTGGGTGACCGTGGGCTTGCTGCTCATTCGTTTCTCCTTGCACCTGCGGAGGCGGTAAAAAGCAATACCGACGACTTCGAACGAAGCGTCTTCGTTCGAGATCGTCGGTCCATGCATCCGGTGCCTGGTGTTGAGGCCCGGGGCACGTGACGATCTCAGCGAAGATCGCGGGGAGTGCCGCCGCCTCCAAGGGGCGCAACGTGTATTACCAGCGCACCCGAAAGCGGTTCCGACTTTTTTTCTAGAGCGACTCGGGAGCCTCCAGCGCGCGATTCAGGCTGCCGCTGCGAAAACCCTCAAGGTCCAGCGAAACGAACAGATAACCCGCGGCCCGGACCCCCGCGACCACGCGCGAGCGCAGCGGCTCGGCGGTCAGCGCGCCCAGTTGCGCGGACGGAACCTCGATGCGCGCGAGATCGCCGTGATGGCGCACGCGCACCTCGTCCAGGCCCAGCGCGCGCAGCGCCCCCTCGGCGCGCTCCACCTGGCCCAGCGCCTCGCGCGTGATGGGCGTGCCGTAGGGAATGCGCGACGCCAGGCAGGGCGAGGCGGGCTTGCCCGTGCTGGCCAGCGCGTAGTGCGCCGCGACCGCGCGCACGTCGGCCTTGTCGAAGCCCAGCTCGGCCAGCGGCGAGCGCACGGCGCACTCGGCGGCGGCGCGCCGGCCCGGCCGGTGGTCGGCCATGTCGTCCACGATGGTGCCGTCGAGAATGGCGCGCGCGCCGAAGCGGGCAGCGACCTCGTCGAGCCGGCGGTACAGCTCGCTCTTGCAGTGGTAGCAGCGGTCGGCGGGATTGCTCGCGAAGCGCGGATCGCTCAGCTCGCCGGTCGTGACCACGTCCACGCGCACGCCGAAGTCCGCGGCCTGCGCCAG
>JADLGX010000255.1 GCA_020849095.1 Candidatus Eiseniibacteriota bacterium | reverse complement strand
GCTGCCCTCGCAGGCCGACCTCGCGCCGTGGGGAGTGCTGCACTTTGCCGCGCACGCCCGCACGCTGGAGCAGCTTCCCTGGGAGTCCGGGCTGCTCTGCGCCGACAGCGTGGCCGCCACTTCGTCGCCGTGGCTCACCGCCCGGCAGATCTCGGGCATGCGCCTGGGCGCCCGGCTGGCGGTGCTGTCGGGATGCGGCACGGCCTCGGGCCGTGTGCGCGGGGGCGAGGGCGTGATGGGGCTGGTGAGCGCCTTCCATTCGGCGGGCGTGCCCTGCGTGGTGGCGTCGCTCTGGGCGGTGGACGACGTGGCGACGGCCCGCCTGGCCGAGGTGTTCTACGATCGCCTGCTGGCGGGGGACACCGTGGCGGGGGCGCTCGAGCGTGGGCGCGCCGCGCTTCGCGCCGAACCCTCCACCGCCCATCCGTGGTACTGGGCCGGGTTCGTGGTCAGCGGGGACGGGGCGCAGCGGGTTCCCCTGCGCGCGCGGGGTTTTGGTTCCTTCTAGGACTGCGCTGCCCTTATCTTTGCGGCCCATCCTCCCCGTTCCGAAGCGCCGTCCCGGATTTCCTGTGATTCCCGCCCAGCACTGGACTCTCTCATGGTGAAGCGTTCGGCCCCGACGGGCCGCACGGATGAAGAACTCGTGAGACTCGCCCAAGCCGGAGGGGCTGCCGGCCGCGAAGCCGCGGCGGAGCTGCTCGAGCGCTGGCGGGGTCCGGTCTACGCGTGGTGCAGGCGGTTCGCCCGCGAACACGAGCTGGCGCTCGATCTCGCGCAGGACGTGCTCCTGAGCGTGTACCGCTCGCTGGGTTCCTTCGAGTTCCGCGCGCCGTTCGGAGCCTGGGTGTTCACGATCACGCGGCACCGCTGCATCCGGGCCATGCGCCCGGTGGCGCTGGTGCGCGACGACGGCGCCGAGATGGACGAGCTGCGGCATCCGGAGGCGGGGCCCGAGGAGAGCGCCGAGGGGCGCATCCGGGAAGAGCAGGTGCTGGAGGCGATTCGCGAGGAACTCGATCCGCAGGAACAGCAGGCGCTGTGGTTGCGCTGCATCGAGCGCATGCCGGTGGACGAGGTCACGAGGGTGCTGGGAGTGGAGAGCGCGACGGGTGCGCGCGGATTGCTCCAGACGGCGCGGCGAAAGCTGCGCGCGGCGCTGGAGCGGCGCGGTATCGCGATCGAGGAGGGTGACGCGACATGAACGAATGCCCGGGCTGGGAACGCCTGTCCGATCGCGCCGGCTGGACGGCCGGTGAACGCGCGCACGTCGCGGCCTGCGCGCGCTGTTCGGCGTTCGTCGCGGAGTACACGGCGTTTCTCGCCGGTGACGAACGGTTGTCCCCCGGCGATCGCCACGACGCCGAGCGCCGGCTGGGCGAGTTCGTTCGCGAACAGGTGCTGCCCGCCGTGCCCGTGACGCGCGCGAGCGAGTCGCCCGAGCCGGGTGTGCTGTCCCGGCTTCTGGCCTGGTTCGCCGCCCCGCAGGGGCGCTGGGCCACGAGCCTGGCGGTGGTCGTGCTGGTGGCGGGGATCTTCGTCACCACGCGGCAGGACGAGTTGCCGGTGGGCCGGGTGCAGCGTGGCGCCGAGAGCGCCGCCTTCGCCGCAACGGTCACCGCTGGTGCCGATGGCGGTGCCCAGTTGCGCTGGCCGGCGGCGCCACAGGCTGACGGCTATCGCGTCGAGGCGCTCGGGGCGGACCTGGCGGTGGTGCAGTCGTTCGACGTGAGCGCGGCCCTCGAGTGGAAGCTCGAACCGGGTGCGGCGCCGGGCGCGGCCTACGTGCGCGTGGTGGCGCTGCGCCGCGGGGACCGGCTGGGCGAGACCGCGCTGGTCGCGATTCCCGGACGCTGATCCCTCCTCCGGCGCGCGGCGCCGGAGGGCGTCATTCGCCGGAGGGCTCGGGCGTGGGCGCCGGTTTGGCGGCCGCCGGTGTGGCGGTCGTGGCCGTGGCGGGCGTCGCCACGCGGACGGCGCCGGTCAGCAGCCGGTCGAAGTGCCACTCGGCGGCCTGCGCGCGCGCGAGCTCCTCCGTCACCCAGGCCTGCGCCTCGGCGAGCGAGCGCGCCGCGCCCGTCCCGGTGACGAGCAGCGCGGGCAGCGTCCTCCACCACACCAGCCGGGCGTGGTCCTCGCGGCGGAACCACTCGACGCCCTCGTTTTGATGGGCGCCGATGAGCCAGCGCACGTCGTGGTCGTCGCGCCACGGCGACTCGCCCTCGGCGCCGGGGCGCCAGTCTTCGTGGGCGATGGCGGCGCGAACGAGCGCGGCGTCGCGCCAGCGGTCCTCGTCGGACCAGCCGAGGTGGCGGAATGCGAGCGCCTCGAACACGCCGCGCGAGAGACGCATGGAGTCGAACAGCCGGTGCGCCGCCGTGGCGGCGCGGAGCGGCTCCGCGGCGCGTCCGATGGCGCGGGCGGCGAGCCACGTGGCGGCGAGCACCCATGGCACGGCGTGAGCCTTGGTCTCGCCGGCCGCCGCCAGCGGCTGCGCGGGCAGCGTCTCCTGCACCTCGGAAGGCCCGGCCCACTCGAGTCCCTCGAGCAGTCCGGGCACTTCGAGCAGCGCCGCGAACTCCTCGCCCGCCTCGGTGATCGCGGCCGCCTCGGCGCCGGCCCACGCGTGGGGATCGAGTCCCGCCATGGCCGCGGCGGGGCCGGTCGCGAACGCGCGCACGCGCTCGAGCAGTGTCTGCACGCGTTGCTCGAAGTGCAGGCGCTGCTGCGCGGGCGGCGCGGCGTCGAACGCCGGCGGCATGCCGGCGTGCGTGCGGTGACCGTAGGCGAAGCCGAGCGCCTCGGGAACGGCGGCGAGCGCCAGGTGAACGGGCGCCAGTTCGTGCTCGAGCATGCGCTCGTCCAGGCTGGGCGTGCCCTGGCCCTGCAGCGCGTTGCAGAGCTCGTTCCACGGGCGGCCGTCCTCGGGCACTTCGCGCCAGTCGAGCAGCACGCGCGAGCCGTAGCCTGCCAGGTCCACGCGCAGCCCGCGATCGAGCAGGTCGCGCGTGCGGTGCAGGAACTCGAGTCCGCTGACCAGGTCGCGGCAGCGCACGAACGGCGCGCGATGCGCGTCGAAGCCGAACGCGTCCGCGAAGGTCTGGTGGCGGAGCGGGCGCGAGCCGTCGGCGCTCTTCTGCGCGAACGCCACCGAGGAGCGGATCCAGCCGTGCGCCTCGGCCCACTTGTTGTGGAACAGCACCACGGCGCGCGTGTCGCCCGAGCGGTTGGAGTAGGCGTACACGTCCTCGTTGACCCCGCCGTGGTCGTCCCAGCAGTCGTAGAGCCGGAACTCCTGCGCGCCGGAGAACAGCCAGCGCAGGTGGAGCAGCGGCGAGATGCGGCGCCAGTGCTCGGCGACCATGCCCTCGTCCGGAGTCTCCACCTTGCTCGCGCGGCGGAACTCCATGCCGTACTTCTCTTCGAAGCCTTCGATCTGGCCGTGCCCGATCATGGGCAGGCCGGGCAGCGTCGCCAGCATGATGCACGTGCCGAAGTACTTTTCGCCGCGGCCGAACTGGTCCACCGCGGTGCGCTCGTCGGGGTTGTTCATGAAGTTGACGTAGCGCTGCAGGATGTCGGGGTCGAACTCGATCGTGTTCTTGATGACCGTGCGGTAGTTGGCGTTCTGCTCGTCGCGCAGCATGTTCATGAACGCGCTGTTGTAGACGCGGTGCATGCCCAGCGTGCGCACGAAGTAGCCTTCCATCAGCCAGAAGGCCTCGGCCAGCAGCAGCGTGCCCGGCGCCTCGACGGCGACCCGGTCCACCACTTCACGCCAGAACTCCTGCGGCATCGCCGTGTCGAACGCCGCGCGAGTCATGCCGTGCTCGGCGCGTGACGGAATCGCGCCGCCGCTGCCGGGCTCGGGGAACCACAGCCGCTGCACGTGGCGCTTGGCCAGCGTCATCGCGGCGTCGAACCGGATGATGGGGAACCGGCGCGCCACGTCGAGGATCGTGCGGATGACCTGCTCGCGGGCGGCGGGATTCAGGTAGTCGATCTGCGCCGTGTCGTTCCACGGAAAGCTGGTGCCGTCGTTGCCGTGATAGACGAACCGGGTGTCGCCGCTGTGACGGTCCACGCGGCGGAACACCACCGCGGCGTCCGTGCGGTCATAGTAGTGGTCGTCGATCTTGAGTTCGACGCGCGAGTCGCCCGACAGGTCGGGCCCGTGGAACGTGTAGGCCGGGTACGGGCTCCACGGCAGCGACAGGAACCACTCGGGGTGCTCGATCACCCAGCGCGAATCGATGCCCATGTGATTGGGCACCATGTCGCTGGCCAGGCGCACGCCGCGCGCCGAGGCGCGGTCGCGCAGGTTGCGCCACGCCTCCTCGCCGCCCAGGTCGTGCGCGATGGCGTAGTCGTGGAGCGAGTAGGCCGAGGCCGCAGCGTCGGGATTGCCGCACAGCTGCTTGATGCGCTGCGAAGCCTGGCTGCGTTCCCACAGTCCGATCAGCCACAGGCCGGTGACGCCGAAAGCGGCGAGCCGGTCCAGCTCCGCGTCGGGAATCTCGTCGAGCCGGGTGACCGGGCGGCGGTACTCGCGCGCGAGCTGGTCGAGCCACACGTAGGTGCTCTTGGCGAGCAGCACGGTGCGCGGCATCCAGTGCTCGTCCTGGCTGAAGGCTTCGTACTCGATGTCGCGCGAGCCGTACTGGCCGGCGCCGAAGCGCGGCACGGCGCCCTCGCCCGAATCGCCTCCGAAGTGACCACGCTCGGCCATGCGGCGCGCCATCTCGCGCGCGTCGAACCAGCGCTGTTCTTCCTTCAGCACGTCGAGCGCCACGAGGATGCGGGTGAGCAGGTCGCCGAGCAGCCACGCCCACTGGTCGCGCACGAACTCCACCTGCCCGAACAGCGAGTTCGGCGAGGCCAGGACGGGCGCGCGCAGGAAGTCCACGAGGTTGCGCTTTTCGGGACCGAAGCGCGGCCGGGTCTCGAAGTACTCGCGCAGCGTGGCCGTGAGCCGGGCGTAGGCGGTGCCGGCGGCCAGCGGCCGGTCGTCGAAGAGCTCGCGATACGGCGCGGTCGCGGGATTCGCGTTTCCGAACCACAGCATGACGAGCTCTTCGATCGCCATGGCGCGGTGCGTCATGCCGGCGGTCTCGCCCTCGAGCCACTCGCGCGCCGTCTGCGTGCCGCGATGCACGGCGAGTGGCGGGAACTCGTCGCAGAACTGCGCCAGCGTGCGGTCGAGCGCGTCGGCGCCGATGCGCGCGGCGAACCAGTCGAGCGCGTCGAGCCAGGTGCGCGGATCGCATTCGGCGCGAAAGCGGCGCACGGCCAGGTGCAGCGCTTCGTCGAGCAGCCCCATGGCGAAGATGTCGGCGGCCGATGCGACGGGAGAACCGCCGCGCGCCGTGGTCAGCGCGAGCGCCAGACGGCGTGCGGCGACGGGATCGGCGAGGACGATGCGGCCGTCGGTGGCGAACAGCATGCCGTCGAAACGGCAGCGTTCACGCGCGACGCGCGAGAGATGAAATTCGAAGAAGCCGTCGGGGATGGGGCTCATGGGACGACCATGATAGGCGTGCGGGCGTTCCGGCGCGAGGAGCGCGGCCCACGCCGTCCGGAGGGCGGGGCGTCAGTCGAAGGCGAGCGAGTCCGACGGCGCGTCCGCGGCGGCTCCGGCGCTGTCGGGGGCGGCGAACAGGGCCCTGGCCGCGCCGCGAAGCTCGATGCGCAGCGAGTCCGCGTGCGGCACCGCGGCCGGGTCGAGCCAGCCCTTGGATGCCATCTTGCCGGCGATGAAGGCCATCTGCGCGCGCGCGAAGGGGCGCAGCTGGGCGTCGGGCCCGACCCGCCAGCGCCACTTGCTGGGGCTGGGCACCAGGATGGCGAGGAACAGCGCCTCGTCGAGCGTGAGTTCGTCGGCGCCCTTGTCGAAATACCAGCGCGCGGCCTCGCTGGCGCCGTGCAGGTCGGGACCCCACTCGATGATGTTGAGGTAGACCTCGAGCAGGCGCTCCTTGGGGATGCCCGTTTCGTGTTCGAGCAGCCACGCGAGGACCACTTCCTGCCCCTTGCGGGACAGTGTGCGTTCGTGGCCGAGCCACAGGTTGCGCGCGAGTTGCATGGTGATCGTGCCCGCGCCGCGGCGGTACGAGCCGGCGCGCAGGTTGGCGGCCATCGCCAGTCCGATCGCCTCGGTGTTGAAGCCGCGGTGCTTCCAGAAGCCACCGTCCTCGTTGGTGATGAGCGCGTCGCGCAGGTACGGGCTGATGCGGTCGAGCGGCCGGTAGTGCGGGTTGAGCGCGTTCATCTCGCGCACGATCACCCGCTGCCGGGGCAGGTGGATGGCGGCGCGGAACGGCCCGGAGATCACGTGCAGCGAGGGCCGCGAGAGGGCCGGGTCGAGCGCCAGGCCGTGCGGGATCACGTCGGCGGAAAAGCGCACGCTGTCGGGCTGAGCCAGGTCGAGCTTCACCTGCGCGTGCCAGTCCCACGAGCCCGTCACTTCGAGCCCGGTGAGCGGGCCGAGCACGGGCTGCGGCAGGCTGCGCACCACCTGCCGGGCCGTGAGGCTGTCCGCCTCGATGGCGAGCTCGAAGCGCGGTCCCGCGGCGGCGGCCACGGCCGTCAGGCGCGCGCCCAGTTGCCCGATGCGCAGCTGCGCGCCCGGGGCCACGCGAAGTTCGCGCGCGCGCCGGTCCTGCGTGACCTGTCCGTCGAACACCAGGACGACCGAGGAGGGCGACGGAGGCTCGGCTCCCGCGATGCGGAACTCCGCGCGCGCGGTGAAGTGGTCGTCGCGTTCCCAGCGGGCCAGGGCGTCGAACGGCACGGGGGTCTCGCCGTGAACGGTGCCGGCGGCCGCGAGCGACGTGCCTCCGTCGTCGTGCGTGAGGTCGAGCGCGGTCAGCGACAGCCCCGCGCCCGGCCGCCGCCATTCGACGTCGGTCAGGTGCAGCTCGGGCAGGTTGCGCGCCGGAACCAGCAGCGCGCGCACGAGAGCGTCGGCGCGCCGGCGAACGCGCTCGGCCACCGCGGGCGCGACGCGATCGCCCGCGTCGGCCGCCGGGGCGAGCGTGTCGGCGTCGGTGCCGGCCGTGGCGCGCGCGAAAATGCGCGCCCCGGCGAGCGTGATCGAGGTGACGCGCGGCCGGCCGCCGAAGACGGACAGCGGCGCGATCCGCCCGGAAAACTCACGCGCGGTGACGAGCGTGTCGGTGGTGCCCTCTGCGACGCCGTTCAGTCCGGAGACGCGGATGCCGGCCGGCCACTGCACGGACAGCGACCGCCACGACAACGCGAGCCCGCGTTGCGCGGCGGCGCGCCGCAGTTGCCCGGCGGCCAGCCGCGGAGCGACGAGCATGGCGATGCCCGCCACGAGGGCGAGCGGGACGAGCACGACGAGGGCGCGCCGAAGGAGCAGACGAGGGTTCATGGCCGCGCAGGTTAGCGGCTCTGGGCGGCGGGATGAAAAGCGAAAGGGCCCGGCACGAATGCCGGGCCCTCTCCAGACTCGCTGCGCCGCCCCGGCCTAGCGGACCGGCGCTTCCTTGCCGTCCAGCCATTCGCGCCAGAGTTCGGGCGCTTCGGCCACGAACGACGTGTGGCGCGGCACCCAGCCCAGCTCGCGGCGGGCCTTGGCGCTGGTGACCTGAAG
>JADLGX010000254.1 GCA_020849095.1 Candidatus Eiseniibacteriota bacterium | reverse complement strand
GCAAGCTGGCCTGGCTGGCGACGAGCCGCGAGTCCCTCGCGCTGCGGAACCGCTGGCTGGCCGGGCATCCACGCATCGACATCCATCCCGAAGCGCGCGGGCGCCGCTGGGAAGACGTCGAGGTGAATGATCTCGAGTGCATGAAGCCCGGCTTCGACGACGCCGCGTGGCGAACGGTTCCGGTTCCGGGCGGCTGGGAATCCGCCGGGATCGGCGCGCTCGACGGAATCGTCTGGTATCGCCGCAGCGTGACCGTTCCGGAGAGTTGGACCGGACGCGATCTCACCGTTCGGCTCGGCCCCATCGACGACATGGACCGCACGTACGTCAACGGTTCGCTGGTCGGCGAGCACATGGGCCCCGAGTACTGGCGCGTGCCGCGCGTGTACACGATCCCCGGACGGATCGTGACCGGATCCCGGGTGCAGATCGCGATCCGCGTGGTGGACAACATGGGCGGCGGCGGGTTGTGGGGCAACGGCGAGCCGGTGGACCTCATCGCCCCCTCCCTGGCGGAGACGCTGTCGCTGGCCGGCGATTGGAAACTGCTTCCCGTGGCCGAGTACGTGGCGCCGGCCCTGTACGTCTTCGACGGCACCGCCACCGATTACTCGCGTCGCCCCCACCTGCCGTTCGAGATCAACGCTTCCACGCCCACCGTCATGCACAACGCCATGGTGGCCCCGCTCGCGCCGTTCCCGCTTCGCGGCGTCGTCTGGTACCAGGGCGAGGCCAACGTGGGCCAGCCGGATCTGTACGGCCGGTTGTTTCCCGCGATGATCGCGGACTGGCGGCGGGTGTTCGGCATGGCCCGCATGCCCTTCTACTTCGCGCAGATCGCGCCGTTCGATTACGGGGCAGGCAGCAACTCCGCGCTGCTCCGCGACGCACAACGGCGCGCCGAGCGCGTTCCGCGCACCGGCATGGCGGTGACGCTCGACCTGGGCAATCCCGCCGACATCCATCCGGCGCGAAAACGCGAAGTGGGCGAGCGCCTGGCCGCCTGGGCGTTGCGCGACACCTACGGACGGCCGGCCGCCGGACCCGGTCCGCGGTACCGGGCGATGCACGTGAAGGACGGCGCGGCGCTTCTCGAGTTCTCGCATGCAGAAGCCGGGCTGGTCCTGAAGGCGGATTGCGCGAGCACCGGGTTCGAGATCGCGGGACCGGACGGCCGGTTCGTTCCGGCGCAGGCGCGTCTCGACGGTCGCGCCGTGCGCGTGTGGAGCCCGGCGGTGCGCGCGCCCCGGGCAGTGCGCTACGCGTTCACGAACACGCCCGCGGTGACGTTGTTCGATGCGGCCGGGGTGCCCGCGCCGTCGTTCCGGACCGGCGTGGCGGACTGACCGGGCGCTTCGCTCAATGAATCACCACGACGCGCCGGGCGAGCCGCACGCCCGCGGCTTCGGCGCGCACGAAGTAGAGGCCCGCGGTCAGCCCGCGCGCATCGAGAGGCAGCCGCGTGGGCGCCATCTCAGCGCGGCCGTGGTAGAGCGTGCGCACTCGCCGGCCTGCGACGTCGAGCAGTTCCACGCGCGCTTCACCCGATCCGGGCCACGCGAAGTGAAGCGTGCCGCTCGAACGCAGCGGATTGCCCGAGACGCTCAAGGCGAGGCGTGCGGGCCCGGAGGGCCGCCCCGCGGCCAGCCAGTTCGTGTTCACGAGGGTCACGCGGCTGCCGGTCGTGTCCACACGCACGGCATGAATGGTGGCGCGGCCCAGCGAGTCGGCGAAGGAACTGCCCGACTGGATCACGGCGGCGTCGGTCAGCCGGAGCACGCTCCAGTCGTAGGGCGCGCCCGGCTCCAGCGCGAAGTGCTGCAGGCGCGACGGTGTCACATCCACGGTGCACGAGTCCGGCTCGGGAAGCGATCCCGTCGTGAGCTGCAGCGGGCGCATCCGGATCACGCCGTCCCAGCGGTGCTCGGTGTCCTGGAAGGTGGTGTCCCATTCGACGTACGCGTTGATGTTTCCCACCTCGTCCCCCGTCGCCGCAGTGCCGTCGCCCGGATCGGAGTCGAGGCTGCAGTGCGACAGCGCCGGAAAACTGCGATCGGTGCGGAAGGGGTACAGCGCGACCGGGAACTGCATCGGTGTCCACGAGGCTTCCCCGTCGAAGTGACCGCGGGCATCCCAGTAGAACGTGCCGCCGCGGTGGTGCTGGCGCATCGCCGAGTAGAACGGAATCTTCTCGGCCCACCCCACGACGTGGTCGTGCCGGCCGTTGAACGCGACGATGGGAGGAATCCACCGCAGGGCGGGCGAAGACGCGAGCGATGCGCCGTCGAGCAGGTCGTACACGCCGGGGCCGTCACTCGATGGCAGGTTGGAGGCCACCGTTCCCCACATCTGGTCCACGACCGAGCGGAGCGCCTGGCCGGTGTTGAAGGCGCTCGCCGAATCGGGATCGCCGAGAAACGAAAAGTCGAACTTGGGAATCACGGCCATCACCGCGGCGACCCGCTGCGGGCGCCGGAGCGCCAACTGGACGCTGCCGATGCCGCCCATCGAATAGCCGAATGCGTAGACTCGCGTGGAGTCGACCGGGAAGTTGCGCAGCGCCCAGTCGAGCGTCCAGTCCACCCGCCTCAGCGTGTAGTCCTGCACGACTCCCGTGGTGGGCGGCGCGTTGAATGCGGCCGTGATGTCGTAGTCCGGGTGGTAGCCGTACCAGAACGTGTTCTGCCCGTTCGGCAGCGGGTCGTCGAGCGACAGCACCACCTCTCCCGGCCTGCTCGTGCCGCCGAGACCGTCGAGGAAGCTGGATCCGCGGGCGTGCATGCGCACGAACAGCGCCCCCGGTGCGCCGCCGGGCACGCGAACGACCGCGCAGTCGAACGCGAGCCCTTCGCGGTTGCCCATCGCGCGAATCACCGGCGTGTCGTGCGCGGGTGGCCAAAACGTGTAGACGTGCACCGGCCAGGGAGGCCACAGCGCGAGCGTCCGCTGGTGGACCGGGCGCGGCGGCGCGACGACTTCGCGGACCGATGCGGACAACGCGTTCACGCCGGGAACCAGCGCGGAGTCCTCGGCGAAGCCCGCCGCCTGCGTGGTGACCGCGTACCAACGCGCGCTGCTCGACGTGGGCGTGTGAACGAAGAGCCCGGCGCCGGGGTCGAGCGGCGCGGCGAGCGAATCGACGGAGTAACCGAAGAGCACACCCAGCAGTCGTGACAGCCGCCGGTCGCAGGCGCTCGAGTCGCCGACCGCACCGACCAGCGTCGCGCCGGCGAGATCGCCGGCGCTGGTGAGCGGCGTTGGTGACGAATAGATGCGGTGCGTGAAGCCCGTGCCGGACGCGGCGCTCCAGGTGAGAAACGTCTGGCCGTCACGGTGTTGCGCGGCCAGCTGCGTGACGCCGGCCCGCGCGGCGGACGCGGACAGCGCCGCCGCGACGAGCGCGATGCACAAGCAGATGTGGAGTCGCGAACGAGGCAAGAAAGGGCTCCGGTGAACGGTCGGTGACGGTCCGCAGCCATCTATTCTAGGAGGCGGCGCGTCCCCGCGCATCACCGGAGCGCTGGGTGCTTTTCCCCTCTTCGCCCGTCGCTACCGGTGACGCACCTTGAGCTCACCCCAGGTGGAACGCCGGGCCGGTGTCGCGCAGTAGGCCGGCGGCGCGGGGCTGATCCGGGTGGCATGCGTCACGGTGCGCGAGCACTCGTCCGGCGCCAGGTCGCATCCCTCCGCGGTTCCGGAATAGGAGAAGGTGTTCGTGGTCTCTCCCACGTAGCTGTCTCCGGTTCGGGTCCCGTCGAAGACGAGCGTGAAAGTCATCAGGCAGTCGGGAATGATCTCTTCACTGTGTCCGCATTCGATCTGGATGGACGTCGCATCGGCGGAGCCGGTGCAAATGAGATTGAACATGCCGCCGCCCGGGTCCTCGTTGTACGGCAACACCTGCCCGGCGCAGATGGTGTCCGAAAAGGTCTCGACGGACTCGAACACGCCTTCACAGGTGTAGGTGGAATCCTCCGACACCCAGATGCCGTCCCATGCCGCCGGTACGGTCAAAGTGCCACCCATGGCGCGAAGCGCGTTCGTGAAGCGCTGGGAACGTGCGGCGGCGGATGAAGTGCCCGCGCCCGCGGTCGCGGCCATCACCATCGAAGAGACGACGAGCAACAGCAGGACGATTCTCTTGTGCATGTGCAGCCTCCCGGAGTTGGGGCCCGGGTGACGGACTCAGTCACCCGATGAGGGGCGCAGACTAGCTTTCCGGGCGGCCGGCGAAAAGGGGCGAACCCGCTTCTCTGGTAGGCGTGGTCCGCTCTCCCTATAGTGCCCGCTTCCTGCCGCCAGTCGCCGCAGCGAGCGGCGTCCGGCGCCCGGTGACCCTTCGGAGGTTCGCCTGCGCCCGCCCATCGAGTTCTCCCTCCTGCTGGCGCTCATCGTTCCCGCCCTCGCCTCGGCGGGCTCGGTGAGCGGGCGCTTCGTCGAGCCGGGCTTGCGTGCGCCCCTGGCGTCCGTCGAGGTGGTGCTGCGTCGTGCCGCCGATTCCACCGTGGTGGCGCACGCCGGCACCGGGCCCGACGGCCGGTTCCGGTTCGGCGACCTCCGGCAGGAGCGCTACCTGCTGCGCGCTTCCCTGCTCGGGCACGAGAGCTTCGTTCGGCGGGATCTCGTCCTCTCGGACGGCGCTCCGGACGTGGACCTGGGCACGATCGCGCTGGCCGTGGCCGCGATCGCCATCCCCGGCGCCACGGTGAACGAGGCGCGCGCGACCGCGATCCTCTCGCCCGACCGGAACGCCTACCTCACCAAGGACATGCCGTCGGCCACGGGCGGCACCGCGACCGAAGTGCTGCGCGCCGTGCCCGAACTGGACGTGGACATCAACGGCAACGTGAGCCTGCGCGGCAGCTCGAGCGTGACGATCCAGTTCAACGGGCGCGCGGCCCCGCTCAAGGGCGAGGCGCTCACCACATTCCTGCGCCAGATGCCGGCCAGCCGGATCGAGCGCGTCGAGGTGATCGCGAACCCTTCCGCGCGCTTCGATCCCGAGGGCACGGCGGGCATCGTGAACATCGTGCTCAAGGACGGCGCGGGGCTGGGGCTGAGCGGGAGCGTGAACGGCTATGTGGGCCGCCGGTACAACGGAGCGGGAGCGCGCATCGCGTGGCAGGAAGGCAAGCTGACCTTCTTCGGCGGGTTGTCGGGTTCGTTGTACCAGTACGACTACGGGTCGAGCACCGAACGGTTCGGGCTGCTCAGCACTCCGCCGAGCCTCGTGCGCTACGACGCCGAAAGTGGATATCGCGGGCGCTACGCGATGTCGGATGCATCGGTCGACTACGCGCTCACCCCGAAGGTCACGATCTACGGCACGCTCAACGGCAGCCGCGGGGCCAACGACACCGAGTCCTCGACGCGCTACACACTCGCCGATTCCACGCCGGTGGTGAGCGGTCGCTACGACCGAACCGACGACGGAGAGCGCTCCAACAACACGACGTCGGTGACCGCCGGGCTCCAGCACGTGGCACAGCAGGGCAAGGACGAGCGCGACATCGAGTTCATGCAGAGCCGCACGAGCGGCGACAACGAGACGCGCGGGCGGACGATCACGTACCTGCCCACGGACTCGCCCGAGCGGACTTCGCGCAACTCGACCGCAACGGGCTATTGCGAACGGGCGATCCAGGCCAACGACACCCGTCCGCTGGGCGCGAAGGGCAAGCTGGAGCTGGGCTACCGCGGCTCGGAGAGAATCCACACGAACTCGGGCGCGCTGCGGGTCCTGGAGGGCGGCGTGCCGGCCGTTCCGTCACTCGACGACGACAACGACTACCGGCATCGCGAGGTCTTCCATTCGGGCTACGCCACCCTCGGCTCGACGTTTGGAAGGTTCTCCGTCCAGGCCGGGGCCCGGGCCGAGGCGGCACGGACCACATTCGAGGTGCGGTCCACGGGGCAGTCCTTCGAGAACGACTACCGGAGCCTGTTTCCCAGCGCGAACGTCGCATGGGACTTCGGCAAGGGGCGCAGCGTCCGGGCGACCTACTCCAAGCGCATCGAGCGGCCGTCGGCGTGGTACCTGAACCCCGACGTGCCCTTCACGGACTCGCTGAATCGCACCGTGGGAAATCCCGACCTGGGTCCGAAGTACACGCATTCCTACAGTCTGGACGCCAGCTGGAATGGCTCGCGTGGGTCGCTGCGGCTGTCGCCCTATCTGCGCCACACGATCGGCAACTGGGATTGGGTCACGACCGTGAACCCGGACGGTAGGGCGACGGCGACCTGGCGGAACGCCTCCTCCGTGCGAGTGTTCGGCGCGAGCCTCACGGGCTCGCTCCGCCAGACCGGGCGCTGGGGCGGCACCGCGAGCGTCGGGCTCTCGCGCGAGCATCACGACGCCGGCAACCTGTCCGAGGAGTTCCGCCGGGACGCCACGAGCTGGTCCGCGAGCGGCAACCTGACGTTCAAGGCCACGGGCACGCTCGACCTTCAGATGTACCTCCGGTACACGCCGCCGAGCATCCTGGCCCAGGGCCGCACGTCGTCCTACACCTTCCTGCAGTTGGGGACTCGACAGAAGCTGGGCGAAAAGGGCTGGCTGAGCCTTTCGTTCAACGACCCGTTCCAGTGGGGGCGCTACTGGAACAGGACCGGGGACTCGAGCTACTCGCAAACGAGCACCCACCAGAATCGAATGCGCACGCTGTCCGGCTCGTTCACCTGGACGTGGGGCAAGGCGCCGGAGCAGAAGCAGCGCCGCCAGACCGCCGAGCAGCCGCAGGGCGACTCCCCCACCCCGGGACGCTGAATCCGACATTGTACGGATAGCGAACAAAGCGCATACTTCCCGCGTGTTCAAGGCCGATCCAGCCACGATTCAGCTGTCCGGTGCCGGGAACGAGGGAATCCTCATGCGCAAGTTCATCGCCGTCGTCGCTCTCCTGCTCGTGACCAGCTCGACGGTTCACGCCCAGGTGGGCTCGCTGCTCTGGGAAGACAACTTCAACAACCTCGACCACTGGCTCAAGGTGACCGGCAACGGCAGCTGGGGCTGGGGCAACGGCGAGCTGGAGTTCTATCGCAACGAGAACGTGGACATTGCTCCCGTCCCGGGCGAAGCCGGCAACAACGCGCTGCGGATCATCGCGCGCAACGAGAGCGGGCCCGGCATCGTGGACCAGTGGGGCAACCCGCTGAACTACACCTCGGGCAAGGTGGTCACGAAGTCGTTCGTGTCCGTCCAGTACGGCATGATCGAGGCGCGCGTGCAGGTGCCCAACCTGAACCTCGGCGGCTGGCCGGCGGTGTGGATGCTCGGCACCGCCACCTCCAACTGGCCGAACTGCGGCGAGGTGGACCTGATGGAGATGGGCGCCGGCAAGGCGTTCCGCGACCTCCACGACACGCACAACGGCGGCAACGGTCTCAACAACTCGACCGTCAATCAGATGGTGGGCGCCAACGCGATCTACTACTCCCCCGCCTCCGTCAATCCGGGCAATCCGGCCGGAGTCGCGAGCCTCGCCTACGATCCCAGCGACGTTTACGACCGCCCCTACTACAACTACGCGAGCCCGCTCGTCGCCCGATTCCTGCTGTACCGGCTGTACTGGGACGAGAACTCCATGCGATTCACGGTCGTGGACAACGGCGTCGAGCACGACCTGTACGCCGCCCCGTTCGTGCTGGGCCC
This sequence comes from Candidatus Eiseniibacteriota bacterium, assembly GCA_020849095.1. GTDB lineage: Bacteria > Eisenbacteria > RBG-16-71-46 > RBG-16-71-46 > RBG-16-71-46 > CAIXRL01. Next base: position 12,994 of record JADLGX010000254.1, on the reverse strand, counting down.
CGACTCCGACGAGTTCCGCCAGCCCTTCTACCTCCTCGCCAACCTCGCCATCGGCGGCGCCTACACCGACGCGTACCGGCTCGGCGACACGGGCAGCGGGCTGCCGATCAGCATGCCGCTCCCGGCCACCATGTACGTGGACTACGTGCGTGTGTACCAGTGGAACGGGCAGGGTGAAGTGACGCTCGGGCCGCCCGCCGCGCGTGACGGGCGCTTCGGGTTGTTCACCGACAACACGCCGACCAGCGCCTCGCTCGAGACCGGTGTGACGTCCGACATCTTCGTCTGGGAGAGCACGCTCGTGAACGGCTCCACCCCGCCGTTCGAAGGCGCCAACGGGCTCGCGTGGACGACCAATGCCAAGGGCTGGTTCGGCGCGGGCGTCATGTCGCGCCAGCCGACCAACCTGTTCAACTTCGGCGACGGCTTCCTCAAGTTCCGCATCAAGATTCCCGCCAACGTGACGTTCAAGATCGGCGTCATCGACGTGTGGGGCAACCAGTACTACGTGCAGCTGCCTGCCAACCAGACCAAGTACGGGCTGGTGCGCAACGGCCAGTGGGGCCAGGTCACGATTCCCGTGACCGACCTGCGCGGTCCGGCGATCGACCTTCGCATGCTCAGCTACGAGTTCGTGATTCTCGAAGAGGGCGGCGCCGCCTGCACGTTCGCGCTCGACGACATCTACTGGGAGCGCGCCGTGGTGACGGGAGTCGAGGGCGCCGAAGTCGCGCCCCGCGCGCCTTCGCAGCTGACGAGCATGCCGAACCCGTTCGTGGGCAGCACCGAGCTGCGCTTCGCGCTCACCCAGCCCGCTCCCTACGAACTCACCGTGTTCGACGCGGCCGGCAAGCGCGTGACGGAGTTCCGCGGCATCGGCCGTGCCGGCGCCAACGCCGTTCGCTGGAACGGCCGTGACCACGACGGGCGGAGCGCCAAGCCGGGCGTGTACTGGTATCAGCTCGTCAGCGGCGGCCGTTCCGAGAGCCGCAAGGTCGTGCTGCTCCAGTAGCGACCGCTCACCTCGCCACGACCAGCTTGCGTTCGACGCTGCCGGCCGGTGTGGAGAGGCGTGCGAAGTAGATGCCGTTGGGGACGCGAGCGCCGCGATCGTCGGTCGCGTCCCAGGCGGCCTGGTGTCGGCCCGCGCCGAACTCGCCGTCGAGAAGCACGCGGACTCGCCGTCCGTCCACTGAGTGAAGCGCGAGCGTGACGCGCCCCGGGACCGCCAGGCTGAACGGCAGCGTCACACGCGAACTGCCCGGATTCGGCCACGGTGCCAGCAGCGCCAGCCCCGGCTCGTGCGCGCCCGGCACGTCCGCGGTCGAGAGCACGGCGATGCCCAGCGCGTAGTCCCCGTCGGGGTCCGAGTTGTCCACGAAGTAGCACTCGTTGGCCTGAACGAACAGGTGCGTCGCTCCCGCGGGAATGGTCACGTCGGTGGACGTGGCGCGGACGACGAAATCGAACGGGATGTTCGTGGGCAGGTTGCTCGGGCAGGTCACTCCGGACGTCGCATAGATCCCGGCGTCCAGCGCGTCCGGCACTCGATCCGGCTGCGCGTCGTCGAGCACCGTGGCGCTCGAGCTGAACACCGCGATCATGGCGGCGAACTGGTCCCCGCTCACGCCGTTGTGGAAGTCCCCGAGCGCGGTGAGCCGGATCGCGAAGCCCGGCGCCAGCCCGTGGTCGGCCAGGGTGACGATGAGCGGAGGACCTGCGGAGTCGACCGGATCCACCCGCAGGAACGCGCCGCCGTAGGTCATGGGAATCGTGATGTCGGCCCGGGCGGCGCTCGGGATGAGCGCGAGCACGAGGACGAGGGCGGAAATCGGGGATCGCATGAGCAGTGCTCCCAATCGAGAACGGGCAGGACGACCGGGCGGGAGCCGGACGGCTCCCCCCTCGTGCTGGGAACGCCGGTCCAGCCGGAAAGCGCACGCGATCATCGCCGCACTCCACTCTTACCTCGCTCTCGCGAAACCGCTATCGTGCCGGCTCCAGTCCCTCGCTGGGTGCGCCGCGTCGTCCGACGCAGCGCCGGGCGACGGCGCGCATCGAGCGGGCCCATGGAACGATTCGCGGGGCGCTACCAGCTGCTGAGATCGCTCGGCCAGGGCGGCATGGGCACGGTGTGGCTCGCGCTCGATCTTTCCAACGGCGCCGAGTGCGTGGTCAAGCGGCTCGATCCGGCCGTGCTGCACGTAGCGCCGGATTCGCTGCGGCGCGAGTTCGAGCTGCTGGCGCGCGTGCGCCATCCCTCGGTCGTCGGCGTCCAGGAACTCGGCTTCGCTCCTGACGGCGCGCCATACCTGACGATGGAGTACGTGCCCGGCGTTCCGGCCGATCGCGCCGGACGCGACTGGGACACCGAAGCGCTGTGCTTCGTCGCCGCGAACGTCGCGCAGGGGCTCGAGGCGCTGCACGCGGCCGGCGTGGTCCACGGTGACCTCAAGCCCTCCAACCTGCTGTTGCTGCCGCCACGCGCCGGCGAGTCGCTGCCGGCCGGCGTGCGACTGGTGGACTTCGGGCTCGCCTCTCTTCTCGGCCGAGATCTCGAGGGGCATCGCGGCACTCCGGGGTTCGCCGCGCCCGAGGTGGTGCGCGGCGAATCTCCGAGCGTCGCGTCGGATCTGTATGGCCTGGGCGCCATGCTCTACTCGCTCGGCGCTCGCCGGGTGGCGAGCGAAGCGCCCGGCTCGATGTCGGCGCTGCGGCGCCAGCAGAGCGCCTCGCCCCCCGCCGCCGCCCTGGAAGAGGCCGGCCTGGCGAGTCCTCTCGTGCAGCTCGTCCTGAGGCTGATGGCGCCCGCGCCGGCGGAGCGCCCGGCGGACGCGCGCGAAGTCCGGCGCGAGCTCGAGCGCATTCATCCCTCGGCGCGCCGCACGCTGTCCGAGCGGCTGCTGGCAGAGACGCTCGTCGGGCGTGAACGGGAACTGGCGCGTCTCGAGCGCCTCCTGCGTCCCGGCTCGGGCGGGCCCCGGCTCGTGCTGGTGGGCGGTGAACCCGGTGTGGGTAAGACGGCGCTGCTCTCGGAACTGGCCGTGCGCGCCACTCTCGAGGGCCGTGCGGTGGTGCGGATCGCCTGCACCTCGGCCGACGAGCCCGGTGCGGCGGGCGCGGCGCTGCTCAGCCGGCTCGCGGCGGAAGCCGCCGCGGAATCGGACGGTTCGGACCTGTCCCGGGAAGCGCTCTCGATCCTCGAGCGTCGCGACCCCGCCGCGCTGACCGCCTCCCTCCCGCTGCTCGCGCGCGCGGCAGCCGCCTGGGCCGCCGCTCTGGCCGAGCGCTCGCGCGCGCCACTGCTGCTGATCGACGACTACGAGCGGATGGACACGTTGTCGCGCACGCTCGCGCGATCGGTGGCGCTGGATCGGGGCGCGGCGGGCACGAGGTGGGTGTGGGCAGGCCGTACCAGCGTCGCGATCCACCACGACGAGGATCGCATCCTCGTGCGCGCAGGACAGGCTTCCGAGCTGGCGATCGGGGCGCTCGATCGCGCCGGCGCCGATCGGCTGGCGGCCGCCCGCCTTCACTCGAGCGCTCCCGGCGCCCTCTCCGAGTTCCTCTGGGCGCGTTCGGGCGGTCATCCCGGCCTGCTCGTGGAATCGTTGCGCGCGGCCGCCGAGCGCGGCGCGCTTCGCGAAGGGGATGCGGGGCTCGAAGTGGACGGCGCCGCCCTCGAGTCGCTGCCGATGCCGGCGGGTTTCGAGCAGTCGCTGCTCGACCGGCTCGCCGAGCTTCCCCTCGCATCGCGCGAAGCGGCCGAAGCGCTGGCCGTCCTCGACCGCCCTGCGCGACCGGCGGAGCTGCAGGCGCTGGTGCCCGGCGCGGACGACGCCTCCATCGGCGCGCTGCTGCGTTCGGGGATCGCCGCGCGTGACGACGACGGCGCGCTCGGCCTTCGCCCGCCGGAGCTGAGCCGGCGCCTGCTCGATTCGCTCGCCGGACCGCGGCGCGTGGCGCTGCACCGGCTCGTGTTGTCGAACGTGAAACTGCTGGCCTCCGAACGATTCCGGCACTTGGCCGGAGCGGGCGAAACCCGCGCGGCGCTCGCCGCGGCGGCCGAAGCGCTCGAGTCCCATGCGGACGAACGCGTCGCGGTCCGCGCCGCACGCCTCGCCGAATCGGCATCGCCCGCCGATGCGGCGCGCTGGAACGAGATCGCAGGCCGGCTGCTGCACGAGCGGGGGCGTCACCGCGAAGCTCACCCCCACCTCGAACGCGCGCTGGAGGGCACGTCCGACTCCGGCGCGCGCGCTCGGCTCTGGCTCCTGATCTCATCCGCGTTGCTGCGCGCCGACCGCCCCGAGGATGTCGGCGGCGTGGTCGCGCGAGCGCTGGCCGAATCGCCGCCCGCTCACGAGCGCGCGCTACTGCAGGTGAACCACGCCTCGCAGTTGTTCTCGCGCGGCCTCCTGTCCGAAGCGGAAGCCGCGGCGCGCTCGGCCCTGGACCTGGCCGAGGGCGCCGCGGACGCCGAAGCATCCGGTTACGCCGCGCTCACGCTGGCATCCATCTGGCATTCGCTCGCCCGCATGGAGGCCGCCGACGAACTCGCGGCCCGCTCCACGGCGTGCTTCGAGCGTGCGCATCAGGCGTCGGGCGCGGTGCGTTCGCTCAGCCTTCGCGCCACGATCGCCGGGGCGCGGCGCGAGGGCACGCGTGCCGGCGAGCTGCTGCGCGAGGCGCTGGGCCGCGCGCGCTCGGGCGGACTCCGGCTGGCGACCGAAGAGATTCTCGTCAGCCAGGCCGCGCTGTTCGTGGAGAGCGGACGCTGGAAGGACGGCGAAGCCGCGCTCGGCGAAGCGCTGCGGTTGGCGCTGCAGGACGGCCGGCCGCGCGGCGTTGCGGTGGCCTACGCGAACCTCGCCCTGCTCGATGCGCTGTCGGGACGCCCGTCGAGGGCGCGCCGCCGCGCGCGCACGGCTCACCGGCTCATGCGCGCCTACCTGCCGAGGCTCGAACCATTCGCCTGTCGCGTGCTCGCGCAGGCCTATCGCACGTCCGGGCGGCTCGCCGCCGCCGAGCGCGCGGCGAGAGCGGCGATCAGCGGTGCGATCCGGCTGGGACTCGGCGCGGAGCTGGAATGGGCGCGCCTGGAATACGGTCGCATCCGCGCCGTTGCCGGCGCCTGGCCGGAGGCCGAGGCGGTATGGGACACCGCGCTCGCCGCAGCCGGTGAGCGCGACAGCCAGTCCATCGTCCTGCTCGCCGTGGCCAGCGGACGCGCCCGAATCCGGCGCCGGGACTTCGACGGCGCGCTGACCCAGCTCGAGCGTGCCGAGCGCTGGCTGGCGTCGAACCGCGTGCCCTACGCGGCCGGGCACGCGCGGCACCTCAGCACCGAGCTGGCGCTCGCCCAGGGGCGAGCCGAGGAGGGAATCGACCTGGCGCGCCTGACGCTCGCCGAGTTCGCCGCATTGCCGGCCCCGCCGGATCGCGCGCTGGCCGCCCTCGACTGCGCGCGGATCGCCACCGTCGCCGCGGTGAGCGCGCCGGTGGACGAGTGGCTCGAGCAGGCGGCGGGCACGTTCGAGCGGCTGGGCGACCATCGCGGACGCGAGCGCTCACTGGCGCTCGCGGTCGAGTGGCTGCGTTCGGCGCGAACTTCTCCGGCGCGCGCGCGCAACCGCGACCTGCTGCGCTCGGTCAGCCGGCTGCTCGACTCGTTGTCGGACCTCGGTGAACTCACCCGGCGCGCCATGCAACTGGCGGTGGAACAACTCGACGCCGAGCGCGGCGTGCTGCTCCTGGTGGACGAGAAATCCGGCGCGCTCGAGCCGGTGGTCGAGCGGGGCGCCGTGGATGCCGCCACCCGCAACCAGGCGGTGACCTACAGCCGCCAGGCGGTGGCCCGCGTGGCCTCGACCGGCGGCAGCCTGCTGATTCCCAATGTGACGACCGACCCCGATGGGCTCTCGGCCAGCATGGTGGACCTGCGGCTGCGCTCGATCGTGTGCGTGCCGCTCTACGGCGCGGGCAAGGTGGTGGGCGCCGTCTACCTGGATGATTCGCGCCGCAGCGAGACCTTCAGCGAGGCGGACCGCGCGCTGCTCGAGGGTTTCGCCCACCTCGTCGCGATCGCCATCGAGAAGAGCCGCGCGCAGGAGCGCCTGGTCGGCGAGAACCTCTTCCTTCGCCAGGAAGTGGGCATGAGGTTCCAGCCGCAGAACTTCGTGGGAATGAGTTCGGCCATGCAGAAGGTGCTCGCGATGGCCGAGCGCGCGGCCCAGACCGCGACCACTGTCCTCATCACCGGAGAGAACGGCACCGGCAAGGAAATGATCGCGCGGGTGATCCATCACGCGGGGCGGCGAGGGCTCGGGCCGTTCGTGGCGGTGAACTGCGGCGCCATTCCGCAGACGCTGCTCGAGAGTGAACTCTTCGGGATCCTTCCGAGCGTCGCCACCGACGTTCGCGGACGGGACGGGCGTTTCGTTCAGGCCAACGGGGGCACACTCTTCCTGGACGAGATCGGGGACATGCCGCTCCCCCAGCAAGTGGCGCTGCTCTCGGCCTTGTCGAGCCGCGAGATCACGCCGGTCGGTGGTGGCAAGCCGATTTCCGTGGACGTACGGATCATCGCCGCGACCAACCAGGACCTGCGCCGGAAGATCGAGAACGGGACCTTTCGCGAGGACCTCTTCTACCGCCTGAACGTCCTCCCGATCGAAGTGCCGCCTTTGCGCGACCGCAAGGCGGACATTCCGTCGCTGGCGCACCAGTTCGCGGCCTATTTCGCGACGCAGCAGGAACGCGAACTACCCAGGCTCTCGCCCGAGTTCATCGCAGCGCTCATGCAGAGCGACTGGCCCGGCAATGTCCGCGAACTGCAGAACTACGTCGAGCGCGTGATGGCGATGACGCCGGGCCGGGTGCTCGCTCCCAGCCCGCTGCCGCGTGACCTCGACTCTCGGGTTCCGCGGTCACGGATTGTCCGCGGGCGGAACCTGCGCGACCAATTGGCGGACCTCGAGCGCGAGTTGATCCGCGATGCCCTCGATCGCGCGGACGGAAACCAGAGCGGCGCGGCGCGAGACCTGGGCGTGACGGAGCAGACGCTTCGATACCGCCTGAAACGGCTGTCACCCGAGCCTCGCAAGAAATCGCGAGGTCGCAAAGAATCGCGTTGAGCTCCTAACGCTTTGATGGCGCATCTATTGCGAGCCTGCGACTTCACGTGTTCGCCAAAACCGGCGAATGACGGCCGGATCGTGACCTCCGCCATAACTTGAGCGCGACGATGGATGTCGTTGCCGCACAGCTTGGTATGGCTATCGCAAGGCGCCTCTCGTTCGTGGCATGACTCTCGCCTTGGTGGTGGGTATCCCCCAATGGGAACCATCCCCTACCAAGGAGAAAGCTCCATGAAGGTCGCGCGCCTTGCCCCCCTCGCCCTTGCCCTCACCTTCACTCTGGTCGCCACGCTCGCCGCCCATTCGATCGCGAGCGCCCAGGCGACGTCCGACACCCCGAGTGGCTACGGCCGTACCCAGACCGTCTCGACTCCGCTGCTGCCGGACCTCTCCTCCTCGCTCACGCCGTCGCAGCGCCTGGCCTTCCTCATGGCGCAGGGCGCCGAAGCAGGTGGCGCGCGCCTCTCGGGCTGGTGGCGCTCCAATCGTCAGTACGCATCACCGCAGTTCCGGTCGGCCGGACGTTCGGGGGAACGTGGGAGCTTGCCTCACCTGTCGGGCCGCAAGTCGGCTCGCCCGGTCGGCCGGTGAATCACAGCGTCGCGCGGGGGGCCGTCGTCGGGCTCCCCGCCTCGCTCCTGCGGCTGCACCGCCACGGCCGCTCCAACGTCCTCGTCACGGGCGGAACCCGGGCGCAGCGGTTGCTCGTGGTTCGCGAGTTCCATCGTGCCAGCCCGATCGCCCGTGAGCCCATCGTCATGATGGATTGCCTCAAGGACGAACGTGCGCTCACCGAGTCGCTCGAGCAGTGGCTTCTGGCCGGCTCCACCGGAGGGCGGCCCGAGGGCTCCGCCGTCGGAACGCTCTACCTCGATTCCATCACTTCGCTCGATGCGGTTTCGCAGCGCCTGTTGCTCATGCTCGCTCATCGCCTGCAGGGTTTCGAGCACGGGGAGCGGCCGCCGGGTCCGCAGCGCATCATGGCGGGCGACCGCTCGCGCCTCGTTCGCGCCGCGCGGACCGGCCGGCTGTCGGCCACGCTTCTCGATCATCTCGACAAGGTCCGCGTGGAGCTTGCGCTCAGGCGCTCGCGTGGGGCGGCGTGAACCCCTCCGATCACGGCAATGGCCCCGCGTTCGTCGCGGAACTGCTCGAGCTGCTCGACGAAGGTGTCGTTCTTCACGATCGCGAAGGCCGTGTCCGTGCCGTCAATCCGGCAGCGGAACGCATCCTGGGAGTCGCGCCTTTCGGGCTCGAAGGCCGGGCGGGGCTCTTCACCGAGCTGGACTCGGTATCCGAAGGCGGCGAGCCGCTCGCGCCGGACGACGAACCCGCGGCGCAGGCGGTGCGGTCCGGCTTGCGCTGTGAACCGCGGCGGATTCGCATCCGGCGGCGCGACGGGGAGATCGCCTGGCTGCTCGTCAAGGCGGTCCCCCTGCTGGAACCGGTGCGGGACGAAACCTCGCCGCGTGGCGCCGTCTGCGGCGCACTCACCGTGTTCAAGGACACCAGCGATCAGGTGCTCATCGAGCAGCGGCTCCGCGGCGGCTCGCCCGAGGATTCTTTTGGGCACCTCGCCGGCAGTGTCGCGCACGACTTCAATCATTTCCTCACCGTGATCGTCGGCTACAACGACCTCATCCTGCACCAGCTTCCCCCGGGCGAGCCGCTTCGCGAACAGGCGGAGCACATGCGGCTCGCGGCCAAAGGCGCCACCACGCTGACGCGCGAGCTGATGGACTTCAGCCGCCGGCAACAGCGTTCGGCCGGCGTGATGGACCTGCCCAGCACGCTGACGGAGATGCAGCCGCTGCTCTCCCGCCTGCTCGGGCCGCGCATCCTGCTGCGGCTCGAGCTCGATCGCAGCAGCGCGTGGGTGCGCGCGAACCCGGCTCAGCTGGAGCGGGTGGTGTTCAATCTGGCGCTCAACGCCCGCGATGCCATGCGCAGCGGTGGAGAACTCCGTCTGGCCACTCGCGACGTTCACATCGACGACGATTTCGTGCGCCGCCATCCGGGCGCGCAGGTGGGGCCGTTCGTCCGGCTGACGGTGTCCGACAGCGGTGTCGGCATGGACGAGGAAACCCGCAAGCGGCTGTTCGAACCGTTCTTCACGACCAAGCCTCCGGGACAGGGCACCGGGCTCGGTCTGGCCAGCGTGTGGGGAATCGTCAAGCAGTTCGGCGGATACATCGAGGTGGAGAGCGAGCCGGGGCATGGCGCCGAGTTCCGCATCGATCTGCCCGCGGCCACGGTGGTGACTACGGACGCCCGAGCGCACGCCGACAGGAAGTGATCCGTCCGTCACTCGCTCTTCGGCGTCGCGAGGCTGGCGTGCAATCGCACGGCCGGCCCCGCGACGCCGGGGCTGTCAGCCCTCGCGCTTCCCGTTCGCCCATGCCCCGGGCGTCACCCCGAAGCGGTCACGGAACGTCTTGCAGAAGTGCGACACGCTCTTGAAGCCGACCGCGTAGGCGATCTCGCCCACGTTGCCCGAGCGCGCCTCCAGCAACTGGGCGGCGCGCTCCAGCCGGAAACGTCTCAGCATTGCCTCGATGCCCTCGCCCGAGGTCTCGCTCAGGCGGCGGTACAGGCTGCTCCGGTCCATGGCCATGGCATCGGCGAGCGACTGCACGCCGAAGTCCTCGTCGCCGAGGCGCGATTCCACCACCGCCCGGAGGCGGTTCAGGAACTGCTCGTCCGTGCTCGCCACCTCCACCGCCGAGGGACGAAGCAGGGCCGGGGCTGCCGTGGCGGGTCCGGTGGGGGCCGAGGGCTCGGCCGCCGCGAGCCGCTCGCGAAGGCGCCGGCGCAGCGTGAGCAGGTTGTTCACGCGCGCCAGCAGCTCGCGCGAATGGAATGGCTTGGCGAGGTAGTCGTCCGCGCCGCCCTCGAGTCCCTCGATGCGGTGTTCGACCGATGCGCGCGCCGTCAGCAGGACGACCGGCACGAAGTCGGTGTCCGGATCCTCCTTGATCGCGCGGCAGAGCGCGTGCCCGTCCATGCGCGGCATCATGACGTCGCTCACGACGAGGTCCGGCGTGTGCTCGCGCACGGCGGCGAGTCCCTCGATGCCGTCCACCGCTTCGATCACGCGGAACTGGGGACGAAGATGCTGGCACAGGTAGCCGCGCACCTCGGCGTCGTCCTCGACGACCAGCACGGTGGTCTGCTCACCCGGAACATCGCCGGCGGAATCTTCCGCTCGCGGGACGCCTCCGCCGCCCTCGAGCGCGCTGAGCGCGGCGTCCAGTTCGCGGCGCCAGTCCGGCGCGACGACGGAGGGCGCCGCCGCGGGCCGCGGCACCACGGGTCCCGCGCCGCCCAGCTGTTCCGGCGACAGGTGGGCACTGCCGAGCGGCAGGCTCACCGTGAAGCTGCTTCCCTCCCCGGGCGCGCTCTCCACGTCGATTCGCCCGCCGTGCAGGTGCACGATGTCCTGGGTCAGGGACAGTCCGATGCCCGTACTCGGGAAACCCTGGGTTCGGGCGCCTTCGGCCTGGTAGAAGCGCTCGAAGATGTGCTCGAGGTCCTCGGGGGCGATGCCCTCGCCCGTGTCGCGCACGCGCACGTGCACGAACGGCGCCGCCGAATCGGGGTGGTCCGCGTGAATGCCGATGCGGACCGAGCCGCCCGTCCCGGTGTGCCGCAGGGCGTTGGAGATCAGGTTCGCGAACACCTGCTCGAGGAGCGCGGGATCGCCGTGCAGGCGGGCGCGCGGCGAGGGCGCGTCGGCGCCGGGATCCGGTAGGAGTTCCAGCCGGACACCGCGCCGATCGGCCAGCGGGGCGAACGCCCGCACGACGTCGGACGCGAGTTCGTTCAGGTTCAGCACCCGCACGAGCAGCCTCGTTCCGCCCGCCTCGAACCTGGCCATGTCGAGCAACTGGTTCACCTGGCGGAGTGCGCGGTGCGAGTTGCGCAGCGCCATCTCGAGCGAAGGCCGGGTGTCCCCGCCCACCTCGCCGTGCTGGCCCGAGAGCACGTCCTCGAGCGGCCCGATGGTGAGTGTGAGCGGCGTGCGGAACTCGTGTGACACGTTGGCGAAGAAGCGCGTGCGCGCGTCGTTCAGCTCGCGAAGCTCCTGGGCCTGTGTTTCGATCGTTCCGAGCGAACGCTGGGCGACGTCGCGCGAGCGTTCGGCTTCGAGCCGGGCCTGCTCGGTCTCGTGCTTCTCGCGCACCAGCTCACGCGTGGCGCTCTCGACCTGGGAAGCGAGTTCACGCTGGCGCGCGAGCAGCCTCCGTTCGCGCAGGCGAAGTGCCCCGAGGCCGGCGAGCGCGGCGAGCGCCGCGATCGAACCCGTGAACCACCACGTCTCCCAGAGGCGGGGCGCGACGTGAATCGTCATGCGCGCCACGGGGCCATTCCAGTCGGCGTCGGGCAGGCTGGTGGTGACCTCGAACGTGTGCCGACCCGCGGGAATGTGGGTGAAGTACGCCGTGCGGCGGTCGCCCGCTTCCGTCCATTCGCGCGATCCGGGCAACAGCCGGTAGCGAAAGCGAAGGTCACGCGAGGCGCGCAGCGACAGTCCGGCATACGCGATCGAGAAATCGCGCCGGTCGGCCGGCAGCTCCGCCTCCCCGCGGCGTCCGCTGATCCGCACGCCCCGCGCCGTCAGTTCCTCGATCACCGTGGGCGGAGGTGGCAGCGTGCGGCGCGCCTGAGAGGGGTCCACCACGACGGCCCCCTGCTGCGTGGCGAACCACAACCGGCCGTCACGCGTGCGAATGGCCGCGCCCTGGGCGCCGCCGTTGGCCTCGCGGTTGGGCATGCCATCGTCCTCGGTGTACGACGCGCAGATCACCCGCGGCGTCCGGCCCTCCGCGAACGCGTCCAGCGCGGAACGGGTGACACGGAAGAGCCCTCGATTAGTGCTGCCCCACAGTTCGCCGGAATCGTCGGCGAGCACCGCGTGAACCACGTCGTCGTAGAGCCCGTCGCTGGCGCGGATGTGGGCGACTCGCGCCCGCGCGGCCGGCGCCCCTTCGGCCAGTTCGATGCGTGCCAGCCCCTGCCCTTCGGTTCCCACCCACACGATGCCCCGGTCGTCCTCGAACAGCCCGCGCACCGAGTTCGAGGCCAGTTTCTGCGCGGCACCGATGCTCTCGAAGCGGCCGCCCCGCCAGATCGCGATTCCGCCGCCCTGGGTGCCGAACCAGAGTTCGCCACCGCGGCGCTCGAGGCAGGTCCTCACCCACGCGCTCGCGAGGCCGGAGTCGATTCCGTAGAGCTTCCATTCACGCCCGGAGTTCCGCCACAGTCCCTGCTGGGTTCCGATCCACAGCGCGCCGCCGCGGTCCTCGTGAATGAGCCAGACGTCGTCGTTCTTGCCGATGTGCTCCGTCGCGAAGGGGATCATGGACCGCTCGCCCACGCTCCACAGGCCGCCCTTGTAGGTGCCCGCCAGGATGCGTCCATCACGCAGCCCGGCGACGCAAAGCGCAAAGGCCTTCGCGAGCAACGGCCCCGGCAGTCCGACGGGAACGCCGTTGCGGATCACTCCGGCCCCCCCGCCATAGGCCGCGTACCACATCGCGCCGTCGGTGCCTTCGTAAAGGGAGTACAGGTTGAGCGCCTGCGTGCCGGGCGAAGAGGGCTCCGATCGCAACACCGAGGGGGTGAATCGGTAGAGCCCTTCGGACCGTGTGCCCAGCCAGACGCAGCCCTCGCGGTCCACCAGAACGCGCGCGGCTTCGGACTTTCCCTCGAACACCACTTCGTCGCCGCGAAGCAGGCGGGTGTCCTCGGTCCGCCAGACGGCTCCCCCGCCGTCCACGACCCAGGAAGCCGTATTCTCGGCGCGCATGCTGCCGTCACGCCTCGGGTGATAGAAGAACCGGAGGTGGCTTCCG
>JADLGX010000253.1 GCA_020849095.1 Candidatus Eiseniibacteriota bacterium | reverse complement strand
GCTACCAGCACCGCGAGGGCGGGCTCACGCGCCAGACCGAGAACCGGCTGCGCGGCGGGGCCACGCTGTTCACTCGGCTGGCCGCCGACTCCGCGCTCGATCCGACTCTGCGCCGCTCGGCCCGCCGTCGCGCGGGGCTGTACCGCTACAAGCTGGCGCTGCACGCGCTGCGCGAAGGACGCACGGCCGAAGCGCGCTCTCTCTTCGCCGGCGCGTGGCTGTTTCCCGAGCGCGTGACGCCCGTGATCGCCGGCTGGCTCGCCGCATGCCTGCCGCCGTTCCTGTTCGCGCGATTGCGCGGACGCCGCGCCGCGGTCGCGGTGGCCACGCCCATGGTGGCGGTCAAGCGCGTGCGCATGCACGGCGACTCGCGCTCGGCCGCGGCCGCCGCCGGACCGGCGCGCGAGGGCGCGCGATGAATCCCGAGCGCGAACCGCACCTGCGCGACGTCGCCGGAGAGGTGCGCTCCGCCGCGCGCCGCCAGGCCGCGTCGCTGTCGGGCGGGCTCATCGCCGTGGTCGGCATGGCCGTCGCGGCACTGGTGATGGCGGCCTTCATCGCACTCGACTACGTGTTCCATCAGGACCCGCACCGCATCGTCAAGGTGGGAATCGGGCTCGGCGCCCTCGCCGCCATTCTCGCGCTGCCTCGCTTCGGGCTGCTGCTGGTGCCCGTCGTCACGCCGTTCCTGCCATGGGTTCCGCCGACGCCGATCCCCGGGCTCAACGTGCTGAACGTGCTGCTGTTTTCCATCTTCGGCACCTACCTGCTCGGGCGGGTCATGGCGCGCCAGCCGCTCATGCGCCCCAACATGCTCGGCGGCACGATCGGCCTGCTGCTGCTGCTCGCGGGGCTGTCCATCGTGCGCGGCGGCGTGTGGCCCACCGGGCTCGGCTACAGCGCCGCCGCGGCATCGCTGCAGCTGTTCCGCGCCGCGACCACCTTCGCCACCTACTTCATCGTGCTCGCCATGGCGCGCGGCCAGGCCGACCGCCGCCGCGTCACGTGGGCGGTGCTCGCCGGGCTTCTCGCCGAGTCGGTCGTGACCGTGGCGCTCGGGCGCAACGGCAGCGGCGGGCGCGCCACCGGCTCGCTCGGGCAGGCCAACGAACTCGGCGCCTACCTGGCACTGTTCTCGGTGGTCGCCATCTCGCTGGTGCCGGGCGTCAAGGCGTGGCTCGGCAAGCTGCTGCTGATCGGCATCTGGGGAATCGGCAGCTTCGCCGTCGTGCTCAGCCTTTCGCGCGGCTCCATGCTGGCGCTGCTCGCCGGCACCATCCTGGTCACGTGGCGCGGCTCCAAGGTGCTGCTCGCCGCGCTCATCGCCATTCTGCTGGTGTCGCCCATGTGGATGCCGGACTACCTCAAGGACCGCATCGCGCAATCGTCCACGCAGGACGAGGACGCCGGCATCTCGGTGGACTCGGCGGCCGAAAAGCGGCTCGAGACGTGGCAGACCATCTTCAAGGTGGTCGAGGACCATCCGCTCGACGGCGTGGGATTCACCGGGCTGGGCTACGTGCTGCCCGACCTCGGCGCCGAGCTGGGGCTGGCCGACATCAAGGACTCCGCGCACAACACCTACCTGCGCATGCTGAGCGAGATGGGCATCTTCGGGCTCGTGCTGTTCGTGTGGCTGCTGTGGAGCTGCTTCCGTCTGGCCGACCAGGCCGCCGCGCGCGCCCGTTCGGCTTTCGACCGCGCGCTGGCCGTGGGGCTGTCCGGCGCGGTCGTTTCGATGGCGGTCACCTGCGCGTTCGGCGACCGCTTCTTCAACGTGGTCATCGCGAGCAGCCTGTGGGTCCTGTGCGCGCTGGTCGAGGACTCGCTCTGGCCCGAGCCCAAGCCGGGGGAAGCATGAGCGGCGCTCTGGTGCGGTGGGCGCTGAGCCTGGTCGCGGGCGGTGGGGACCCGAAGTCGGGGCCGCCGCGGCTGACCATCGTGCGCCACCATCGCGTGTACGCCGACGGGGAGCGCGCGCTGTACCACCTGGGCGTGTCCGAATCCATGCTCACGGGCCAGCTGGCCGCGTGCGCGCGCGCCGGGCTCACTCCCGTCAGCGTGGCCGAGGCGCTCGCCCGGCTCGACAAGGGAACGCCGGGGCACGTCGTGGCGTTCTCGTTCGACGACGGCTACGCGGACAACATCACGCGCGCGCTGCCCATTCTGGAACGCGCCGGAGCGCGAGCCACCTTCTACCTGACCGCCGGGCTCATGGAGGAGCGCCGCGCGCCGTGGTGGGACGAACTGGCGCACGCGCTCGAGCGCGCGACGAAGCCGCAGGCGACACTGGCATTCGGCGGCGCCGGCGTGACGGTGGACTGCTCCGGCGATGCCGGCCGCGCCGCGGCGCTGCGCTCGCTGCTTCCGCTGCTCCGCGTGCTGCCCGCCGAACAGTCGGCGCGGCTCGCGCAGCTGCGCGAAGCGCTCGGCGTGGAGGGCCGCGCGCCCTGCGAGCTGGCCGACTGGACGCTGGCGCGCAAGCTCGTGATCTCCGGGATGGAAGTGGGCGCGCACACGCTGACGCACCCGTTCCTCACGCTGCTGTCGCCCGATTCGCAGCGCCGCGAAATGGCGGACTCGGGGGCGCTGATTCGCGAGAAGCTCGGCGCCGGCACTCCCGGTGTGGCGTATCCCAACGGCGACCACGACGCGCACACGGTGGCCGCCGCGCGTTCCGCGGGGTTCGCGTACGCGGTGATCACGCGCTCGGGCGACGTGAACGCCGGCAGCGCCCGCTGGGAGCTGGCGCGCCGCCCGCTCACCGAAGGGGCGTGTACCGGGCCGTTCGGCTTCTCGGCGCGCATGACCATGGCCGAAGTGCACGGCGCCTTCGACCACCTGCGCAAGGGGCGCGTCGAGGTGGCGTCGTGAGCACGGCCCGCGCGGAGACGCGCCGCGTCCGGCTGCTGTACGTGGTGGGCAACTTCGTCACGGGCGGCGCCGAGCGTCACCTGCTCGAGATGTGGCGCCGGCTCGACCGCACGCGCTTCGACGTGCGCATCGCCTGCCTCAAGCGCGAGGGGGCGTTCACCCCGCTCGTCGAGTCGCTCGGGCTGCCGATCACCGACCTGCGCG
>JADLGX010000252.1 GCA_020849095.1 Candidatus Eiseniibacteriota bacterium | reverse complement strand
GTCCGTCGCGTTTCGAGCGCTGGGGCACGAAGTCGGCAGGATGACGCGGCGGATCCCTTTGGCGAGACGGTCGGCACCGAAGTTGAGCAGCAATCCAAGCCGGCAGCGTGCCGCGCGCAGATACGAGATTACCTGTGCGAAGTGCACCGGGCCTAGCGTATCGACCGCCTTGAGCTCCACGACCAACCGGTCGCCAACGACGAAGTCGATGCGACATTCCCCGATGCGAAGGTACGTATTCAGGGAGGGCCGCTACGCAGGTATTGGCATCGATGCGCTGGAAACCCTCCAGTGCCTCCAGTCCGATGTTCATTCTCGGAACCCGTGCCGACGTAACCCTCCAGGGCCCCCAGCGCCGAGCCCAGGCTGGAACCGATGCCCTCGCAACCCTCCAGCGCTTCCAGGCTGGCCGCGAAAGAAGAAAACGGCGGAGGCCAGCTCACGACTACCGGCCTCCGCCTCAGGAGCGAACCTGTCACCACGACACGTCCCTTGATGGATATGTCCGGCGATGCCCAGACTGGCGGCTGGAAACGCATCTTGCGCGGCCGCACGGGCTTGCTACTGAGGCTGGCCATGAGCACTCCGGCCGGCGCTTTCACCGACACGCTGCCCGCTTTCAGTGTTCGGCAGTTCGAGCCCGAGAAGATATACGCCGAGCACGTTGACGGCCGCCGGGTCATCTACCTCGACAACAACATCTGGATCGACCTCCGGGACGCGAAAACGGACGAGGCTTACGTCTGCCGAGGAGCATGCCTCCGTGCTGTGGACGAAGGCCGCGCCATATTCCCGCTTTCGTACGGGGCGGTGAGCGAGGTGCTCCACAACCCGTCGAAAGAGGCACGGGAGCGGCAGGCTGACGTCATGGACGCACTCAGCCTGGGCGTCACGTTCCGCGCGCCCCACGTCGTGTACGCGCTCGAAGGCGAAGCTGCGTACGGCTACTTCTACAGGAACGACACGACCGCTGCTGTGTCACGGAGCCAGGTGTTCACGCTGATCCCTGACCACATTGGCGATGGCAGGCTTGAGTTTCCCGCGGGCTGGCGGCCGGACGACGTCGCGAAGTTTCTCGGCTTCATGCAGCGTGAAGCGAGCTGGCGCACTCTCCGATGGCACGTCGATCATCTCGACCACGAGGAGATCGCCAAGCACCACCAGCTCGGTCGATACGAAAGCGCAATGGCGGAGGTCGTGGCCAAGCAACGGGAGCTTGCTCGGGGCGAGAGCAAGACGAAGGTGCGGGCCAGGCTGCTCACGCAGGAACGAGTGGCGCTCTTCAATCAGCACGTTCTCCCTGCCCTTCGCCGCGCCTTGATCCGTGATGTCGGGATCGAGCGCATAGCCGAGGAGAGCGACCGAGTGCTCAGGGAACACGGCGACGGAGGGCCGGAAAGGCTCGCCCAGGTGTTCCGTGCAGCGACTCCCTCTCTTGAACTTCTCGCCCAGCTCTTCGCCGCCCGTGCGCTCGACACCAACGGAAAGCCCAAGGCCACGGACTTCTGGGACACTGAGCACGCCAGCGTTTCGCCCGTCTACAGCGATGCGTTCGTTACGGCGGACGGGGGACTCCGCACCCTACTTCGCACCCAGAGGGAGCGCTCGGTCGACATGCGCGCGGAGATACTCGGGAGCGTCCACGACTTGGCACGCTGGCTCGGGGACAGGGGCGAGTAGGAACTGTGGCCAGCACGAATCTGGATGCCATTCTGGACGGACTCGCGGCTCGCTTCCACCGGAGCCTGTCAGAAACCGCTTTGCCGGGACAGCTCTGGCACTACACAGACGTTGACGGCCTCGCCGGCATTCTGGGCAGCGGCAAGCTCTGGGCCACCAGCGCGCGTTCGATGGAAGACATCGCCGAGATCCGATACGGCAACGATCTCGTCCGACAAGCTGCCGTCGAGTTGCTGCCGGAACCTGCGATAGACCGGCTCCTCTACGATCACGACGCGACGCTGTTTTGCGGCGAGGACGACATGTTCATGTGCTGCTTCACCACGGAGGCCGACTCGCCCCGCCAGTGGGGGCGAAACCCGAGAACAGCGAGCGGCGGCGCAATCGTCTTGCGACCGGGCCAGCTCACGAACGTCATCAGGGCGCAGCTTCAGGGTTCGGGACTTGTACGCGTTCGCTACGATTCGGACAGGGTTCGCCGGCAAGCGGAAGCCTACTTGAAGGACGTGGCCAAGATCGCCACTCCGCTTGCGGTCAACGACGACGACATCAAGCTCATCGCCCAGTACATGATGGAAATCGGTGTTCTCGCCTTCTACACGAAACAGGGAAGGTACTCTTGGGAGCACGAGTGGCGCATCACGAAGCGATTGGGATTGGGTTATCCGCCGGTGGTTTCAACTCCCAAGCCGCACGTTGAGGTTGACCTCGACAGCGACGGGCAGCACCCGGTCGTTGAGGTCTGGCTCGGACCGGACTGTTCCTCCGCCAACGAGGCAGAGGTTCGTCGCCTCGCCGCCCACTGGAGCGTGCCGGTCAGGCACTCGGACAAGGTAGCGAGCCAGTAAACTTCGCTTTCGAACAGCATAGAGGCTCTCTATTCGCGGGAAGCGAACCACATCCTTCCCTTCGTCGGCTCCGCGTTCGACCGCCCAACGCCAGGCCAGCTTCGCGTCGCGGTCGTCGGCATCAACTCGTACGTCTCGGCGCAGCATTGGCCGCTTGCTCCGGGCGGCGGCTTTCCCGACTGGTTCGCCCAGACGAAGTACCGCTTCTTCAGGTCGGTGAAGCGCAACGCGACTCACCTTGTTTCGGGGCTCGTGGACAACGGCGTATTCCATCGCCTGCGCTTCGACTGGCCCGACTCCTTCTACGCGACCAACGCCATCAAGACGTACTTACCCGAGTCCGAAGGCAAGCGCGCCGACCAGGTATCGCCCGAGCTTTTCGACCAGCACGCCGCAACCTGGCGTGACGAGCTGGACGCGATGGCCCAGCACGGAGCGCTCCCTCATCTGGTCGTGATCTTCGGCGAGCCGCCTTGGAAGCAAGCGTGGTCAGCGTTCAAGCCCCCGCAGGCCAACGGCTACAAGCATCTTCGCGTGCTCGACTACAAGTACGCCGATGGCTTTCATTTCGCGAACCGACTTCGGCTTGGCGGCGCGAACGGGGAGCAGACGACGCTGCTTGTCCGGCTTCGGCACCCAAGTTCGAGAACGAAGAAGGGCAGCGTGTCGTGGCTGCTCGCGCAGGAGGACTTCTGGACGCTGGCGAAGGCGTGAACCAGCGCGGTCGGTGCATAACCCCATCCACTCCGGTCGCCCAGTCGTCGCCCACCATCACGCCGCAGCCACTTTCGGCTCTCGTCGCGCGCTCTGAAGACCGAGAACGACGCGATGTCCGTCGCCTTGGCCTCCGGCTACCATCGCGAGAAGCACGGCGATGCTGTCTTTGGTCGTTCAAGCACGTTCGGCAGGGAGGGTTGTTCGGTGGGACGACTTTAAGCGCGGAGACTTGCGCGACGGCACGGGCATGATGACCACGATGCTGACCGACGTCGTCGGTGACGTCATCGATCACTGCCGCAACCATGACCCTTTGCTTCGGTTCCACGTGTTGCGAGCGAATGGCTTCTGGTCCGCGAAGTTCGACGTCATGCTCGAAGGCGCAACCTTCCGCGTCTACTGTGGACGCCGGCTGGTCAGAGGCGGCTTCCCCTTCAACCCGGCCGCCGCAGAGGAGCCGAAGAACTACGACGTCCTCGTGAGTGCAACTTCGACCGTGGCTGGTTTCGAGTCCTCGCTGACTGAGCTACTCCACTCTCGCTACGCTTGTCGGCCCTTGGGACTTCCTCCAGAGCACGCCCGGCACCTCGCATCGCAGCGGCGGTAGCACCAGAGTTTTCTGAAAGGTTCTCGCCCGAGATCCGCCGAGCGCTGACAGGCCCACGCGTACGACACCGTTGATACACACCCTGCGCGCGCCGGGTGGTACGATGCCGCGCCATGACGGACGCTGGCGTTTCCGATGAGCAGCGCGCAGTTCTCGACGTTCTCGTTGGCCGCGTTCTCGATGGTTTATCTCCATTCGTAAACGCCATCGACCTTCGTAAGGTTGCACCGGGCGCTGACAGGGATGCCAAGAAGGCGTTCGTCGCGTCCCTCGTTCCGGAACTCGCGACGTTGAGTGAGGGCGGTGGCGACCAGTTTCTGACGCCCACGTTGAAGGGTCTACTCGCATCGAACCATGCGGGCCTGGTCGCCGTGTGGATCCAAGCGCTGTTGCAGTTTCTCCGCCAGAAGTACGAAGATGAAGGAGCATTCGTCCGCTACACGTGGAAGGAGCTAAAAGAGAAACTATCCCTGGGTGGCGCACACCCGACCGACGAGAAGCTCGGTCGCGCCATTACCATCATCCGAACCGCCGGACTCGAAAACGGCTCCTGCACGCTTGCAACGGACGACCGGTACTTCTGGGGTCGGCCAGTTGACATCGAAGATCTGATCGACATTCAGTACCCTGCTCAGTTGATCGCTCTGCGTGAACGCCAGGCAGAGACTTTGCAGCGCCAAGCCGAAGCTGCGGCGGCGGCCAGTCGAGCGGCCAACGCTTCGATCGTCCAGGCCCGCGGTGGCGGCCCAAGCGTCCTCGACTTGCTTGATACTGTCGATTACGTCGGAAAACAGAGCCCGGAGCTTCGGATAGTCATCGGCGCGGACATCTCCGAGCTGGAGCGCGCGCTGCGTACGGAGTTGTGGAAGGCGGCAATGCTACTTTGCGGATCCGTCCTGGAAGCAGTGCTTCTGGACGCGCTTTGTCGAAACACTGCTGTCGCCTCATCGTACAACAACAAGCGCAGGTTCCCGGACGACTGGGGCATCGCCGACCTCCTCGACGCGGCGGCAGGCGAGGGCTTGATCTCTGCAACTGCAAAACAGGCGGGCATCGCCGTGAAGGACCATCGCGACCTGATCCATCCACAGCGGCAAGTGCGGGACGGCGTGGTGGTGGACGGCGACACAGCGGGCGCAATGACGCACCTACTCAAGCTCGTAGTGCGCGATCTCGCCAGCTCCTCCGCTGACGGCAGGCTCGATGCCTACACCAAGAAGTGAGGCTCGCCGCATTGGAACCCGGCCAAGTACTCTTGCGTAACGCGATGAACTTCATCGACATCCTCAAGCTCTACAACTCCAACATCTGGTCGGGTCGCCTCCGCCTCGTTCGCCACGCCGATGATCGATGGGATCTCGACGCCATCGTTCGCTCGGGCCACTTCGACGCGTACCAATCGAACCAGGGCCGAGACATCTTTCCGAAGACCGACCACATCGTCAGCTTCATGGGCGAGGCCGGCACCAGGAGCCGCTTCATGGGCGTCTATCGTCTCGAAGGCGTCTCCACCACCGCTCGATCTTGGCCCAAGGGCTACCCGTACCCCGAGATGAAGCCCGGCAAGTTCTGGTACGAGCTGAAGCGCCTGCGCGAGTTCGATGAACTGGCCGACCGCCTCATCATCGATTGGGGCTCCGGCACCCGCTCCTGGGTTCAGTGGCTCAAGCGCAAGGAGGTGACCGAGATCTTGCCGAAGGGCCATGTTCGAGACTTTCCCGGCTTCGACGATGTGGTGCTCGGCTTCGACGACCTAAGGCGCGTCATCGAGAACCGCGATGCGAACCGCACTTGGCACACGATGCTCGGGAGCGTGGCCGCCGTGTACCTGATCACGGACACCGTCGATGGCAGCCTCTACGTCGGCTCCGCGTACGGCCAGGAGGGCATCCTGGGTCGGTGGACGAGCTACGTGAAGTCAAAGCACGGCGGCAACGTGAAGCTGAAGGAGCTGCTCTCGCGGCATCCAGAGCGCCACCGGTCGTTTCAGTATTCGATTCTCCGAACGCTGCCGAGGTCGATGACCAAGAACGAAGTGGTTGCGGTGGAGACGACCTACAAGAAGAAGCTCGGCAGCCGCGCATTCGGGCTGAGCGGCAACTGAAGCGCCGGCTACTTCACTTCGACCCCGCCCGAAACATCGCCTTCGCAAAGACGGCGAACCCGAGTGCTTGCCAGAATGCGAGACCAGCCGGGTTCTGCTCGCCAACTTCCAGGGTGATGGCTGTGTCCGGCGGTAGGATCTCGTGGAGCAATAGGTCGAACGCCCTGCGCCCCAGCCCTTGCCGGCGACGATCTCGGGCTACGAAGAACTGCCGGACATAGATGCCTCGCCCCTCGTTGTCTCGCCACAACACGTAGGCGACCGGCGTCTCGTCCAGCTCGAAGAGGGCTGCACTGTACCCGCCGCCGAGCCGTGCCCGCAGTCGCTCCTCGAAGTTTACGGCGGGCCGTAAGGCCGATGTGCCATCGTCTTCGCTGAGCTGCCGGTTCAAGTCTGCCAGGAGAGGCACGTCGGCTTCGGTCGCTTTCCTCCACTTCATGGAACGCAGCGTACCGAGTTTTCTGAAAGGTTTTGACCGCGTTTTCGGCCAGGGCGAACAGGGGGTGCCCGGACAGACATCTTCCCGCGCGAGGCTAATCATAGCCGCTCACGATGGTATCCTTCGCTCGTGCCCCATCCGCGCAGACCGAGGAGGTTCAGCGAAGCGGCAGTGCTCGCCATCGGCGTCCTGGCGACCCAGTGCGTCGAGTCCATGCCGGCCGCGAGCCCCGACACCTACTCCGCTATCTGCGACGGAGACGGCGAATGCGCGCGCTTCTGCGCCAGCGTCGAGCACCGGAAGCGAGAGAAGTGCGAGAGCGACCAACAGTGCGAGGCGCGCGCTCAGGATTCCGTCAAGGCCCAATGCATCGAGGGGTCGAACAGCAGCCGTCCCCGCACCGCTGACGTGAAGTGGAATCCGCCAGTCGATGATTCGTTCGCGGGATGCGTGAAGCGTGAGAAGCGCGACTGCAAGAAGACCTGCATGGTCTCGGAGACGAACGATCTCACGGGGTGCTCGTCGAGGTGCGATTCCTCCGTTCCGGTGATGTGCGCGCACCGGCTCGTGAAGGAGTGCAGCACGGCCGATGACCGCGACGCTTGCGAGGTAACCGTTCAGGGGTGGGGTTGAGCGCGTGGTCGAGGGCATGCGATTGGTCCGCGCATGAGCAGCACCAACAGCGCCCAGGATCTGGGCCAGCGCATCGAGCAGTTGATCCAGGAACACGTCGCCG
>JADLGX010000251.1 GCA_020849095.1 Candidatus Eiseniibacteriota bacterium | reverse complement strand
CCCAGGCGCATGATCATTGCTCCCACTCCATCCGCGCCTCTTTGAGTGCGTTCAGCGTGAACTCGATGTGCGCGTCCAGTTCCACGCCCAGTTCGGCGGCGCCCTGCACGATGTCGTCGCGGCTCACGTTGCGGGCGAAGTCCGCGCGGCCCAGCTTCTTCTTCACCGATCGGGCCTCGAGGCCGGCGACCGACTTGTCCGGCAGCACCAGCGAGCAGGCCACGATGAATCCGCACAGCTCGTCCACGGCGAACAGCGTCTTCGCCATGAGGCTTTCTCGCGCGACGCCCGTGTGCGTGGCGTGCCCCAGCACGGCCACGCAGATGTCCTCGGGCCAGCCCTTCTCGCGCAGCACCGCCACGCCCGCCACGGGATGGCGCTCGAGGTCGGGGTGGCGCTCCCAGTCGAAGTCGTGGATGAGCCCGGTCACGCCCCAGCGCTCGGGGTCTTCGCCGGCTCGCGCCGCGTGCGCGCGCATGGCGGCCTCGACGCAGCGGCAGTGCTTGCGCAGCGCGGGGTTCTCGACCCACTCGTGGAGCAGCGCGAGCGCCTCAGCGCGGCTCGGGCAGGCGGTCGTGGTCATCGGGGCTCCTCGAAAACGCGAACGGCGGCGCTGCATGCGCCGCCTCGCGAATGCTCGTGCGACCGGACGCCGCGGACTACTTGGCGAAGAACGCGCGATTCTTGGCCGTGAAGCTGGTCCACTTCTCGGGCACGCCGTTGTCCGGGAAGATCGCCTGCACCGGGCAAGCCGCTTCGCACGCCTGGCAGTCGATGCACTCGTCGGGATGAATGTAGAACTGGTCCTCGCCCTCGTAGATGCAGTTGACGGGGCAGACTTCGACGCAGGACTTGTCCTTGACCCCGACACAGGGCTCGGCAATCACGAACGGCATGGAAACCTCCGGGATATGGCGATGCAAGAGGCCGGGCGGCGAGCTGGGTAGCCGCGCGGCTGCAGGGATGCGCGGGCGCAGTCTAGGCAAAACGGCCGGACCGGGGCAAACCCGGCCCGGCCGTCGTGTTCGCGACGCCTCAGCGCGCGGCAGTGTGCGCCGGCGCCATGGTCATGGCCGCCAGTTCGGCCTGGCGGGCGTAGTCGATGGCCTCCCCGAGAATCCGGGCGGCCTCCTGCGGGGCGTGGAACCCCATCGAGTTCTCGGCGTTGATGAAGTCCACGCGCCACTGCGCCTTCCGGGCCAGCGCGTAGGCGCCCGCTTTCTCGAACGCCATGCTGTCGGCGCCGGCCGCGCGCAGCGCCACGGCCCGGTCGTAGAACTGGGTCAGCGCCACCTCGGCCCGCGTGAGCAGCTTCTGGTTGCGTTCCTGGATCTGCTCCGCCCGATTGCGCATCTCGTCCGCGCTGAACGGATGGCAGGTCAGGCACGCGCGTTCGATGTTGAGCAGCGGGCTGCGAATGTGGTGGTCGCTCACCTTGATGGCGCCCTCGCGCGTGTACGGCATGTGGCAATCGGCGCACGCCACGTTGCTGCGCGCATGCACGCCCTGGCTCCAGAGCTCGAACTCGGGGTGCTGCGCCTTGAGCACGGGGCCGCCGGTCTCGGCGTGCTTCCAGTCGCTGTAGCCGATGCTGTCGTAATACGCCTCGATCTGCTCGACCTTGAGGCCCTTCGCCCACGGATACGTGACGACCTTGTCGGGCTTGCGGAAGTAGTACTCGACGTGGCACTGGCCGCACACGTAGCTGCGCATTTCCTGGCGCGTCGCCGACTTGTTCGGGTCGTAGTTGGCGACACCCTGCGACGCCTTGAAGGCCGCGATGCCGCGCAGGAAACCGGGACGCGTCACGCGCAGGGCCATCGTGGCGGGATCGTGGCAGTCGATGCAGGCGACCGGGTGCTGCACCAGCGCGCGCGCCTCCGACCACTTCATCGCGCTCACCTTTTCGAACCCGGCCATTACGTCACCGTTGCCGGCCTTGCGGTACGCGGGAATGATCGAGGCGTGGCAGTGCAGGCACGAGCCCGGCTGCGGTCGCTCGGTCACGCGCCGGGTGCTGTCCTGGTCGGACAACGTGTAGGCGTGGCCGCGCTCCTCGTTGAACTCGATCGAAAACGCGTAGCCCGCGAAGATGCGCTTCAGGTGCGGGTCGGCTTCGAGCTTGGAGAAGGCCTCGCTGCCGCCGTACCGCGTGCGCTCGGTGTCCACCGTGCGCTTGTAGCCGTCGAACTGGCGGGGAAAGTTCCGGCCCCAGATGGCGGGGTCCACCGTTTCCTCGTCGAGTGTGGCGAGCTCGAAGTGGGTCTGCTTCGCCTCGGTCTTGCGCTGCAGCACGTTCATGAGCAGTGCGGTCACGCCAAAGGTGACGACGGCGACGATCGCGATGATTCCGACGTAGTTCGGCTTCGAGGACATGGCTTATCTCCGGGGCCCGTGGCCCACACCGGCATGACAGTGCACGCAGTGAAGATCCCCGCCGGCATGTCGCGCCTGGCCGGGAAAGACCTCGCTCACCATCTCCTCGTGGCATCCGATGCAGTTGTGCTCGAGGCGGGTGGCGTTCACCGGGGTGATTCGGATGGGTTCAGGGTAGTTCTGCAGGGTGAACCGGGAGGAGTGGTTCCACCCGTTCTGTGCCTTCGTGACGAGCTTGCCCACCGGATCGTGGGGCGTGTGGCAGTCGTTGCACGAGGCGCTCGTGTGATGGGGCGACTTGCGCCAGGAATCGAGGTGGTCACGCATCGCATGGCAGTTCGCGCACGCTTCGGGATCGTTGCTGAAGTACGAGAATCCCTGCGCGAACTGGAACGTGTATGCGCCGAGTCCCAGCAGCATGCCGACGGATGCAGCCAGCACGATCGGGAGCTTCAAGGAAACCTTCCGCGGGAATGGTGGTGGTGGAGCGACTGAACTCGACGCGGTTCCGGATGGCTGCGGGAGCCTGCACCAATCGGTAGGCCGCGTCGACCGGAGAGTGCCGCAGCTGTCTGCCCGCCGGTATGACAGCCGTCATACCGGACGCATTGTTGTCGCGGCATCATGCCGGGTGGCCCGGCTGCCCTCCCCGGGTTCGGGCCACCCTCACTCGACTGACCGACCATCTCGCTGGAGATCGGAATGAACCTCGTCGCGAAACTCGTCCCGGGCCTGGCGGCCACCGCCGCCCTCGCCTTCGTCACTGCTTCCGCGGCCGCCACCACCGTCACGTTCGACGGACAGTTCCGCACGCGCTGGGAGTACCGAGAACCACTGGACTACCGCCTGCCGGGCTCGAACGGCCGCGCCGCCCTCGAGTCACTCTCCGATCGCGGGGACGCTGCCGCCATGCGCGCCCGGCTCGGCGCCCGGCTGGCGCTCGACTCGGGGGTGAGAGCCTACGTTCAGCTGCAGGACGCACGCGTGATGGGCAGCGAGAGCGCGGTGACCGCCAACACGAACAACGTGGATCTTCACCAGGCCTGGCTCGATGTGGACAGCCTGGGCGGCCACGACCTTTCGCTGCGGACGGGCCGCATGGAGCTCAGCTACGGCGACCAGCACCTGCTCGGGGCCGCCGACTGGACCGCGAACGGACGCTCGTTCGACGGCGCGCGCCTGCGCTGGAAGCCCGGCAAGATGCAGATCGACGGCTTCGTCACCTGGGTGAATGAAGGCCGGCGCCAGGGGCAGGACCGGATCTTCGGCGGGCTGTACGCGGTGCTCAGGCCGGCCGCCGGGCTCGAGGTGGAGCCGTTCGCCCTGCTTCGCGACTATGGCGACACCAACTTCACCGCCGTCGGCACGGGCCACAAGGCGGGCTTGCACGACCGCACGCTCGGAGCGCGGGCCCGGTTCACGAAGGGGCGTCTCGACGTTCGCGCCGAGGCCATGCTGCAGTCCGGCACGCGCTCGACCGACCAGGTCCGCGCGCACGCGGGTTCGGCGAAGGCGACGTTCGAGCTCGAACCCAAGCACTCCGTGAAGCTCTCGGGTGAGTTCATGCTCGCCACCGGCGACGACACGCCGGACGGCACTCACCGTCGCTACGACCCGCTCTTCCCGACCGGTCACGTGATGCTCGGGTATGCCGACGTGATCGGGCTGTCGAACGTCCGCGCGCTCGCACTCGGCCTGTCGTTCAGTCCCTCCAAGCCCTGGGCGGTGCAGCTCGACGCCCATCAGTTCACGCTCGCCGAGGCGAAGGATGTCTGGGTGGATGCCTCCGGCACGACGCTTCGCCGCCGCGCGGACGGGTCCGCGGGCGACGAGCTGGGATTGGAAGGCGATCTCACCGTACGCTGGACCGCCCGCCCGGGCCTGCAGGTCGTGGGTGGGCTGTCGCGCTTCGTCGCGGGCGACTTCGTCACGTCCACCGGCGGCGGCGGTGATGCAACATGGGGATTCCTGCAGTTGCTCGCCAGCTTCTGAGCGCCTGATTCCATCGCAGTGACGGCCCGGCGGCGGAACCCGCCGGGCCGTTCCGCATTTCCGGCCATCCCGGCGCTCGCGGAGCGGTCAGCGACCGTTCGTCCGCCCGCTCGAACTGCCCATCCCTCCGCTCTTGACCGGCCCGCGGGGGCACCGGAGTATCCCGCACTCGCCACCCCGGACCACCTCCCCAATACCCGAGAGCCCATGAGCACCCCGACCGATCTGTCCGCGCTGCGCATCGACCGCGAACCCAAGCCGTCCGGGCCGCCGTGGCCGGCCTACTTCGCCATCGCCGTGGCGCTGCTCACCGTGGCCGGGCTGTTCGCGACCGGGCAGTTCAAGAAGCGCGCGGTCGAAGTGCAGGTGGGTACGGCCGAAGCGACGGGCGGAGGGACGGCCAGCATCGACGGCATCTCGGCCAACGGCTACGTCGTCGCGCGCACCAAGGCGTCCGTCTCCTCCAAGATCCTCGGGCGGCTCACGTGGATCGGCGTCACCGAGGGCACGCTGCTGCAGGCCGGCCAGCTGATTGCGCGAATCGAAGACCAGGACTACGTGGCCGCCGCCGCCTCGGCGCAGGCCAACTCGGCGCAGGTCGCGGCACAGCTCGGCCAGGCCAAGCGCGAACTGTCGCGCGCACAGACGCTCAAGCGCGAGAACGTGGTCTCCGACGCCGACCTCGAGAAGGCCGAATCGCAGGTGGACGTGCTCACCGCGCAACTCGCCAGCACCCGGGCGCAGGCGAGCCTCGCCGAGGCCAGCCTGGCCAACACGCGCATCATCGCGCCGTTCGCGGGCACCGTGCTGCGCAAGGACGCCGAAGTGGGCGAAATCGTCGCGCCCTCCTCCGCCGGTGGCGGGCTGACACGCACGGCCATCGTCACCATGGCCGACCTGCGAACGCTCGAGGTCGAGGTGGACGTGAACGAGGCCTACATCGCGCAGGTGCGCAACGGGCAGGAGTCGCGCATCACGCTGGACGCGTACCCGGACACGTCGTTCCGCGGCAAGGTCCGGCAGGTGGTGCCCACGGCCGACCGCCAGAAGGCGACCGTGCTGGTGAAGGTGAGCATTCTCGACCGCGACTCGCGCATTCTTCCCGAGATGGGCGCCAAGGTGGTGTTCGTGGCCCGCGGCGCCGATGCCGCGGCCGCGCCGCGCCGCGTGCTGGCGCCGACCGCCGCCGTGGTGCAGGGCGGCGCCGATGCGCACGTGTGGGTGGTCGAAGAGGGCAAGGTCCGCCGCGTCAACGTGGGCGTGGGCGGCGTGCGGGGAGACCGCACCGAGATCCGGCAGGGACTGGCGGGCGGAGAGACGCTCGTGATCCAGCCGCCGGCCAGTCTCCAGGATGGCGCAAAGGTTCAAGTCGCGAGCCGCTGAACACCGGCTCCATCGTCCCCCTTGGCGAGGAGAGTTCCCATGGCATGGGTAGAAGTGCGCAACGTGCACAAGGTGTATCAGCGGGACAAGCAGGCCATCACCGTGCTCGACGGGCTGTCGCTCGAGATCGGCGAGGGCGAGTTCGTGGCGCTCATGGGGCCCTCGGGCAGCGGCAAGACCACGCTGCT
>JADLGX010000250.1 GCA_020849095.1 Candidatus Eiseniibacteriota bacterium | reverse complement strand
CCGAGATGAGGATCATGCCGTAGGGCTGGCGGATGACGTTGCGGAACGCGTCCAGCGTGCGCCCCTCGAGCCCGAGGTTGGAGATCTGCCGCTCGAACGCGCCCTTGTCGAACAGACGCATCACGACCTTCTCGCCGTGCGACGTGGGCAGGGTCGAGACGCGCAGGTCCACCTCGCGGTCGGGAAGGTGCACGGTGAGCCGGCCGTCCTGCGGCAGCAGCCGCACGGCGATGTCGAGGTCGGCGAGCACCTTGATGCGCGACACCATCGCCATCTGCAGGTGCTTGGGCGGCTTCATCACCTCGTGCAGCACGCCGTCGATGCGGAAGCGCACCGTCACGCGGTCGCGCGCCGGCTCCACGTGAATGTCGCTGGCGCGCTGGTCGATGGCCTCGGCGATCATGAGATTGACCAGTCGCACGACGGGCGCGTCCTCGACCGCGGCGCGCAGCTGCGCAAGGTCCACGTCCTCGCCGTCGTCGTCCGAACGCGTCAGGTCGATCTTGTCGAGGATCTCGCCCAGGTGCTCGGTGGCGCGCATCTCGGCGTAGAAGCCCTCGATGGCCTCGCGCACTTCGGCGGGACGCGCCACCCACACCTTGAGCGCGCAGCCCGTGAGCGCGCGCAGGTGGTCGATGGACACCACGTCGAGCGGGTCGCCGACCGCCACCTCGAGCACGTCGCCTTCGCGCGACAGCGCCAGCAGCTGCGCCTCGCGCGCCAGCGCCTCGGGCACCAGCGCGACGGCCTGGCGGTCGGCGCGCGACAGCTGCTCGGCCGTGGCGATGGGCATGCCGAACTGCTCGCCCAGCACCTCGACCACGTCGGCCTCGGTCATGTAGCCCAGCCGCACGACGATCTGGCCCAGGCGCTCGCGCGTGTCGGTGCGCGCGCGCAGCGCGGTCTGCACCTGCTCGCCGGTGAGCCGTCCGCGCTCGATCAGGATTTCGCCGAGCCGGCGCGTGCTGAGGCGCGGGGCGCTCACGCGTGCCCCTTCACGTCGGCGGCGCGGTACACGCGCTTCTGCACGTTGGCGCGCTTCTCGACGTCTGCGAAGTGCGGGTAGCACACCTCGAAGTCCACCAGCGAGCGGTCCACGAGTTCGGCGAGCGCGTCGTCCAGCGCGACCATGTCGTCGCGCAGCGAGGTCGAAATGACGTTGGGGATCTGGTGCACCTTGTCGTCGCGGACGAGGTTCTGCACCGCCTGGGTGGCGAACATGATCTCGCGCGCCGCCACGCGGCCGTGGCCGTCGAGGCGGGGAAGGAGCAGCTGCGACACCACGGCGCGCAGCGTGAGCGCGAGCTGCGCCCGGATCTGCGGCTGCTGGTGCGGCGGGAACGAATCGATGATGCGCGTGACGGTCTGCGCCGCCGACTGGGTGGCCATGGTCGAGATGACCAGGTTGCCCGTTTCGGCCGCCGACAGCGCCATGCTCATGCTGGTCAGGTCGCGCATCTCACCCACGAAGATCACGTGCGGCATCTGCCGCAGCGCCCCGCGCAGGCCGCGCGCGTACGTCTTGGTGTCCACGCCCACTTCGCGCTGTTCGATGACCGCGTGCTTGGGCTCGAACAGGAACTCGATCGGGTCCTCGATCGTGATGATGTGGCGGGCGGGCCCGGTCTGGTTGAGCTGCTCGAGCAGCGACGCGATGGTCGTGGACTTGCCGGCGCCGGTGGGGCCGGTGATCAGCACCAGCCCGCGCCGGATCCCGAGCAGGCGTTCGACCACGTGCGGGGCCAGCCCGATCTCGGAGGGCAGCGGAATGTGCAGCGGAATCACGCGCACCGCCGCGCCCCAGTGCCCGCGCTGGATGAACAGGTTGACGCGAAAGTGCCCGACGCCGGGAAGGTAGTGGCGCGTGTCCAGCTCGAGGTCGCGCGAAAAACGCTCGTGCAGCGCGGGGGTGAGGAAGCTCTCGGCCAGCCGGCGCGAATCGAGCGCGCTCAGCACGGGGCTGCCCGGCAGCGGTTCGAGCGCGCCCCAGCGCAGCATCATCACGGGGTGGCCCGCGGTGACGATGAGGTCGGACGCGCCCAGTTCGACGGCCTGGCGCAGCACGCTGTCACGATCCGGAGGGGCTGGAGTCACGGGAGTGTGTTCGTCGTCCTTTGCTGGCGGGCCGGCACGGAAGCTATTGCCGGAACGCGCGCACGTCGAGTGGCACGGGGCCCGGCGGCTCGGGTCCGTGTGAGGCAGGCGGTCGCAAAGGATGGGGTTGCACGCTCTCGCGCGCACTGGGGGGCCGGACCACCGGTTGGTTTTCCGAAAAAGAATAGGGAGCCGCGCAACGTGGAGTCAATCGCTGCTTCGGCCGATGAAACGGAAGTCGGCGGGAACCGCGGAGTGTCCGGGGTGTAGAGACAGGCACCGGGCCGCGAAAAATGCGGCTCCGAACGATGTTTTTGCTGGACGCGCCCCCCGTGCGTTTGGCACCTTGCTGTCGTGTGGCTCGCCCTGCGGGCCATGCGTCCCATGGACGGGACTGCCCCCCAGCAGCTCCCTCCGCGGTACCGGCTCACGCACCAGGGAAGGTCGCCCTCGCGTTGCAGTCGGGTTCGTCTCGCAGTGCATT
>JADLGX010000249.1 GCA_020849095.1 Candidatus Eiseniibacteriota bacterium | reverse complement strand
TCGTGACGTATCATCCGGCCTACTGCCTGCGCAGCCCGAGCGCCAAGCGTCCCGTGTGGGACGACCTGCAGCGCCTGGCGCAGGAATACCTGACCGACTGAACCGCAGCGCTCCCGGCGAAGGCGCGACGCACGCGCCACCCATGAGGACTCCCATGACCGACACGATGACAGGCTCCGCAGGCGGAGCCGCGGGGCTCACCCCGCCGCAGGCGCTCGACGCCGAGCGCTCGATTCTTGCGGCCATGCTGCTCGACCAGACGGCCATCGGCCGCGCCGTCGAAGTGATCGACTCCAACGCCTTCTACCGCACCGGGCACGCCAAGATCTTCGACGCGCTCGTGTCGCTGTACAACCGCAACGAGGCCGCGGACCTGATCACGGTGTCCGAGGAGCTCAAGCGGCGCGGCGACTTCGAGGCCGCCGGCGGCAACTCGGGCCTCACCTCGGTGATGGAGCAGGCGACGACGATCGCCAACATCGAGCACCACATCAAGATCGTGCACTCCAAGTGGGTGCTCCGGAACCTCATCAAGGCGACGGGCGAGATCCAGCAGCAGTGCTACTCGGGCCACGAAGAGACGGCCGTGCTGCTCGACCAGGCCGAGGCGCGCATCTTCGGGATCACCGACTCGCGCATCCGCTCGGGCTTCACCACCATCCGCGAGCTGCTCAAGCCCACGTTCGACAACATCCAGAAGCTGTTCGACCGCAAGGTGCAGATCACCGGCGTGCCGAGCGGCTGGGACGACCTCGACAAGCTCACCAGCGGCTGGCAGCCGGGCGACCTGGTCATCCTGGCCGGACGCCCCGCCATGGGAAAGACCTCGGCCGTGATGAACATGGCCGAGAACGCCGCCATCCGGTTCAACATCCCGGTCGCCGTGTTCTCGCTCGAAATGAGCAAGGAACAGCTGGCGCTGCGCATGCTGTGCTCGCAGAGCGAGGTGAGCATGCAGAAGGTGCGCACCGGGTTCCTGAGCAACGAGGACTGGCCGCGCCTGACCACCGGCGCGGGGCTGCTCACGCAGGCGCCCATCTACATCGACGACTCGCCCGCGCAGTCCGTGCTCGAGATTCGCGCCAAGTGCCGCCGGCTCAAGGCGGAGAACAAGCTGGGCATGATCGTGGTGGACTACCTCCAGCTGATGCGCGCCAGCGGCCCGGCCGAGAACCGCGTGCAGGAGATTTCGCAGATCAGCCGCGGACTCAAGGGACTGGCCAAGGAACTCAGCGTGCCGATCATCGCGCTGTCGCAGCTCTCGCGCGCGGTGGAGCAGCGCGGCGGCGGCGGCCGGCCGCAGCTGTCGGACCTCCGCGAGTCGGGCAGCATCGAGCAGGACGCCGACATCGTGCTCTTCGTGTACCGTGAGGTCATCTACAAGCCGGACACGCCGGAGCCCGGCAAGGCTCAGATCATCATCGCCAAGCAGCGCAACGGTCCGACCGACGACGTGGATCTGACCTTCCTTCGCGAATGCACCAAGTTCGTCCCCTACAGCGCCATGATGTCGGGCGAGACGCAATCGGGATTCTGACCGCATGATGGAACTGATCGAAGACGGCTACGAGTACCTGCGCGACAAGACACTCGACAGCATCGCCGAGGTCGGGCGCATCGCCATGCTCGTGGGCGACACGTTCCGCAAGCTGGGCCGCGGCCTGCGCTCGTTCGGGCTGGTCGTGGAGCAGATGGACCACATCGGCGTGCAGTCGCTGATGCTCGTGTTCATCGTGAGCCTGTTCACGGGCGCCGTCGCGGCCGTGCAGGCCGGCTACCAGTTCGCCAACGTCGTGCCGCTCAAGTTCATCGGCTCGGTCATCCTGCGCTCGGTGATCATCGAGCTGGGCCCGGTGCTGACCGCGCTCATCGTGGGCGGCCGCGTGGGCGCGTCCATCGCCGCCGAACTGGGCACCATGCGCGTGACCGAACAGATCGACGCTCTCGACGCCATGGCGATCAACCCGGTGCGTTACCTGGTGGTGCCGCGCGTGGTCGCGGCGCTGGTCATGCTGCCGGTGCTCACGATCATGGCCAACACCATCGCCATCGTGGGCGGCTGGATCGTGTGCCTGACCACGCTCGACGTGAGCACGCACACCTACGTGACCAGCATGAAGACGTTCTTCTTCATGAAGGACCTGTGGTCGGGGCTCATCAAGGCGTTCTTCTTCGGCGGCATCATCGCCTGGATGGGCTGCTACTACGGCTTCCGCACCGAGGGCGGCGCCGAGGGCGTGGGCATCGCCACGACGCGCGCGGTGGTTTCCTCCTGCGTGCTCGTGCTGATCAGCGACTACGTGCTGGCCAACGTCCTCTTCCGGTTCATCTTCAACTCATGATCAAGATCCGCGACCTCAAGATAAAGCTGGGCAAGAAGCAGGTGCTCGATGGCGTGGACCTGGACATCCCGACGGGCAAGACCGTCGTGGTGATGGGGCGCTCGGGCACGGGCAAGAGCGTGCTCTTCAAGAACATCATCGGACTCATGCACCCGGACTCCGGCAGCATCGAGGTGGACGGGCAGGAAGTGGTGGGGCTTCCCGAGAAGCAGCTGAACGAAGTGCGCAAGCGCTTCGGCGTGCTGTTCCAGAGCGGCGCCCTGTTCGATTCCATGACGGTGGGCGAGAACGTGGGCCTGCCGCTGCGCGAGCACACCAAGCTGTCCAGCGCCGAGATCGCCAAGCGGGTCACCGAGCGCCTGGAGTGGGTGGGCCTGCAGGGCGTCGAGGCCATGAAGCCGGCGTCGCTGTCGGGCGGCATGCGCAAGCGCGTGGGGCTCGCGCGCGCCATTGCCATGGACCCGGCGTACATCCTCTACGACGAGCCGACGACCGGGCTGGACCCGATCATGTCGGACGTCATCAATCGTCTCATCCGTTCCCTCCAGCAGCGCATCGGTGTCACGAGCATCGTGGTCACGCACGACATGAACAGCGCGTACCACGTGGGCGACGAGCTGGCGATGCTGCACGAGGGCCGGGTGGTGTTCACGGGCACGCCCGACGAGGCGCGCTCCACGAGCGACCCGATGGTGCACCAGTTCATCGAGGGGTCGAGCGAAGGCCCGATCAAGCCGCTGTGACGGCAGGGAGAAACACGTGAGTCGCAGAACCGAAGTGCAGGTCGGGATCACCGTTCTGGTGGCGCTCGTCACGCTGCTGTGGGGCGTGACCTATCTCAAGGACCTCACGCTGCAGCGCAAGGTCACCGTCTGGAAGGTGAAGTTCCCCCAGACGGGCGGGCTCGGCGCGAGCGACGAGGTGCAGGTGAACGGCATCCGGAAGGGGCTCGTGAGCAAGATCGAGCTCGCCGGCGACGGTGTGTTCGTGGACCTCGGGCTGGACTCGGACGTGCTGCTGACCCGGGACTGCAAGGTGTCCATCCGCAACGTCGGCCTGATGGGCGAAAAGGTGATTTTCGTGGAGCTGCACACCTCCGGCGTGCGCTACACGACCCGCGACACCATCCCCGGCATCTTCGAGCTGGGCATGGGCGAGGTGATGGGCCAGATGGGCGGCACCACGGAGTCGCTCGACCGCATGGTCCGGCAGCTCGAGCGCCTGACCACGCGGCTCGAGGAGCGCGGCGACGTCGAGGCGACGATCGCCAACTTCCGCGTCACGAGCGAAGAACTGCGCGACGCCATGAAGGAGAACCGCGCGCTCGTGCACTCCACCATGGAGAACGCGAACGCCGTCAGCCAGACCGC
>JADLGX010000248.1 GCA_020849095.1 Candidatus Eiseniibacteriota bacterium | reverse complement strand
GCAGCTGCGCCGGCGAGCCCTCGCGCTGGGGGATTCGCTCCCGCCTACGCGCCCGCTCAGCCAGACGACCTCCTACTTCACGAGCGACGCACTGGCGTCCGAGTACCTGACCCGGCCCAACTCGATCCTCGAGGACGCCGATCCTGACCCGCTCGTGACGAGCGAAATCTCGACGCTCGACACACTGTTCGAGTTCCGCGGGGGACAGCTCGCCACCAACATCACGGGCGAGCGTCCCGCATCGATGACGTACTACCACGGCATGGAAGGCCCGCCGTTCGTGTTCACCGGCTTCGACCTGTGGTCGTGGACGCGGGCCGACTGCGCCGCACTGGTGGACTTCGTGCTGCAGGACATCTGGGGAATGACACGGCAGGCGCCGGCGGCGCGCCTCAAGGCAGCACGAGTGCCGCCGCCTCCGAAGTAGCGAACACGTACTCGCCCTGCAGCGCTTCCACCTGCCACGCAACGCGGCGCCCCGGCACCAAGGGGCGCCGCAGTCGCGTGCGATCGAGCAGGAGAGTGGTGTCGGGCATCGGCCCGAACTCGGCGACTCGCTCGAGGCTCTCGTCGAGAAGGACGACCCGGTAGGAATCGGCTCCGGATGTTCGCGTCCAGCGAAGCTCCAGGCCGTGAGCCGTGGAGCCGGCCGGCAGCAGTCGCGGGCGCTCGGATGCGCGTGCCTCGGCGGGTTCGCGATCCGCGCGAAGGACGTCCGGGCTGTCCGCGCCCCGCTGTGGAACGCGCGCCATCCACACCCCGGCTGCGACCGCGAGCACGACGCCGAACGCCCATCCGAGCCGCGGCGCGTTCCACGCGCGCCACCACCATGCCGCCGGCGCGGAGCGCGGGAGCGCCGGAGTCCGCGCGGCCGGGGCCGTGGCGCCGGACGGCGCCCGCTCGTCGAGCGCGCGCTCGAATGCGGCGCGCAGCGCGCCGGCCGCCGCGCGGGGATCGGCCGCGGCAGGCACCGAGCGATCCTCCAGGAACTCGTCGAACGAGAGCAGCAGCGCCCGGCAGCGCGCACAGCCCTCCAGCTCGAGCCGCCGGGGGTCGTCCGCGGCCAGCGCGCGAACGCCGTCGAGCTGGTCGGTCGTGATGCAGCGATGCCCGCTCTTCGTCATGCCTCCTCCATCCGGCGCCGCTCGAGCGCCGCGCGCAGTTTCTTGCGCGCACTTTGCAGCACCGAGCGCGCGCCGGAGCTGCCGGTGATGCCCAGCCTTCGCGTCACTTCATCCACCGTCAGGCGCTCGATGCAGCGCCACCACAACGCCTGGCGCTCGTGTGGTTCGAGCACCTGGTTCATCAGCGACAGCAGCCGCTCTTCGTCCTGTTCCCGCGCGAAGCGCTCCACGGGGTCGGCGCCCGGCGCGGCCGTGTCGTCCACTTCGATTTCGTCGTCGCGCACCAGCGACGGCGCGCGCATGGCCCGATGGCAGCGATTGCGGGCGATCGTGAAGATCCAGGTGGAATAGCGCGACCGCCCTTCGAACGAGCCGAGCGCGCGGAACGCGCTCACCAGTACGTCCTGGGCGAGATCCAGTGCCTCCTCCCGGTTGCGAACGCGCCGCGCGCACCACAGGTAGACGCGTTCGCGGTAGCGCTCGAACAGCTCGCGTGCCGCCGCCCGCCCGGCATCGGATTCCGGATCGTCGCGGTAGGCCGCGGCCAGCGTCTCGTCGAGTGCGTTCTTCACCGACTTGGAGTCCCGGCGGCGCGATTCGTCATCGGCAATCCTCGGCCGCTCTTGCGAACTCCCCACCAGACGATCCCCGCGGCGAGCAGGCCCGCCAGCAGCGAGGAGGCCATCGGGAACCTGCGCCGCAGCGGAAGCCTCACGTCGCCGTCCCCGATCACCACGAAGCCGGCCCAGTAGAAGGGGTGGCGGGTCGCCGCCCCGCCGCGGATGTCGGCCTGCGCGGTGCGCAGCGACTGGGACACGCTCCGGCCGGAAGCCAGCTCGCGATAGAACGAACGCATCAGGCGCTCGGTCACCGCGTCGCCCACCGGCCACAGGGTGGCAACCGTGGAGGAGGCTCCGGCGGACAGGAAGGCGGTCGAGAGCCCCACGACGCCCTCACCCGAAACCACGCGGCCGGCCGCGGACTCGCAGCTCGAAAGCACTGCGAGCCGGGCGCGCAGCCGCAGTCGGGCGACACGATCGGCGCGAAGAGCGTGTTCCTCCCCGGTCGCGGCCGGGGCGCCGAGCCGGATACTCGACCGCCCCGGGTACTGGTCGTCCATCGTGGTGTGCGCAGCCAGGTGCAGCGCGTCGTACTGCTCGAGCCTGCCCGGCAGGTCCGCCATGGCGAGCCGCTCGCCCGGCGCGTCCACGCCCGCGTACTCGCTCGCGAGCCGGCGCACCTCGCGCGCCGCCCCCGGCAGCGTGTCGTCGTGGCCCGACGTGCGTCCGGCCAGCGCGAGCGTTCGCAGCGAAGCGTTCGTTCGCTGCGCGCCCGGGCGCGCGCGCAGGTCGGCGAGAATGGCCGCAGACGGCGCCAGAACGAGTTCGCGTTCCACCAGCGCGATCGCGGGGCGGTCCGTGCCGTCGGCGGGCAGGCTCAGAGCCGACCAGGGAAACGCCCCGAGCGCATCGTCGGGCGAGAGGATCACGCGTGAGCATCCGGCGAGCAGGTCCCGCACCGGACCGAGGATCGTCGCGCCGAGCCGGCTGCCCGCCTCGGTCACGAACCGGGCATCGGGATTCGAACGCGGCGGGGGCGCGGCGCACAGGCTCGCGAACTGCGACAGCCGCTCGCCGAACGGCTCGCCCGCGGGCAACGTGACCAATCGCGCCTCGTGCCGCGTGACCGCCACCATCACCCGCGCCGAGGGGCCGGCGAACATCTGGAGGAACAGCTCGCCCTCGCGCAGCACGTCGCGCTGGAGCCCGGCGAGCGTGGGAGCGGAGACGGCCGGTTGCTCGTCCGCCGCGAACGGTCGCGGCGCCTGCATGCGTTCGCGCAGCGTCCTCGCCTTGAAGCGTTCGATGATCGAGAACACCGGCGCGCACTCCGCGGGGCGCTGTCCCGCAAGCTGCGCCGTCACGAGTCCGCTCGCGCAGCCGCGCGCCACCGCGCTCAGGTGTTCTCGAGTCTCGGGATCGAGCTGGCGCCGGCGGTTCGCCTCCCAGAGCCGCGTCGCCTCCTCCAGCGCCTCGCGGCCCTCGTTCACCCGGCCGAGCTCCAGTTGCGCGAGCCCGGCGCCCACGCGCGCGCGAAACTCCAGGTCGGCACCGCCGCTCCGGCGGGCGTACGGAACCACGCGGAGGGCGGCGCGCTGCGCGTCGGCGTGCCGCCCCGCGAGCGCGAGGCACCGCGACAGCTCGAGCAGCAGTTCACTGGCGACGACCGCGCGGGAACCGTCGGTGAGCAGGCCCGCGCCCGTCTCGAGCACGCGAATCGCCTCCGTCATGGCACCGGCCCGGCGCAGCGTCGCGCCCGCGGTACACAGCAGTTGGGCGCGGTCGGCCGCCGCGAGCGTCGCGGCCAGCGCGAGTCCCTCGCGAACGAGCGCCTGTGCCTCCGGGATCCGGCGCTGTTCCGCCCGCAGTTCCGCGAGCCGGTTGAGCACTCGCGCCGTTTCCAGCCGCTGCCCGGCGCCGCGCGTGCGCCGAAGCGCGTCCTCGATCACGAGGCTCGCTTCGCGCAGCCGGCCCCGCTCGATCTGCACGAGTGCCAGGTTGTTCGCGGGCGGGACGGCCGCCAGATTGTCCGGAGCATCGGCGTGGAGCTGGTACGCGGCGCGGTAGTGGCGTTCGGCGGCGGCGAGGTCGCCGTCGGTGTGTTCGAGCGCCCCCAGGTTGTTGAGCACGGCGCTGCGGTTGAACGCGTCACCCGCGGCCGTGCACAGGCTGTCGAGTTCGAGGTAGAGCGACCGCGCCTCGTCGAGCCGGCCGAGTCCCTCGTCGCAGCGCGCCAATCCCACGGTGGCGCTGCGGACGAGGAAGCCCTCGCCCCTGGCGCGAAACAGCGGAATCGCGCGACGGTATCCGGCCGCTCCCTCGGCGAAGCGGTCTTCGAGCAGCGCGCCGTACGCCAGTCCGAGATGGGCATAGCCCTGGTTGAGCGTGTCGCGCCGCGCGCGAGAGAGCGCGAGCAGTTCGCGGTAGGCGTTTGCCCCCTCACTCGCGCGCCCGAGCATGCCGAGCGAGTAGCCGAGATAGCGAAGGGCCGGCGCGAGGGTGACGCTGTCGGCGGAGGCGCGGGCGGTTCGCGCCAGTGATCGCATGATGGGCTCGGCCTCCGCCGGCCGGTTGAGAAGCGCCAGGCTGGAGCCGCGGAACAGCCGGCCCATCCGGGCCAGAGCCGGATCGCGGCGTCCCTCGCCGCTCGCCAGCGCGCTGTCGGCGGACGCAAGGGCGAGAGCGGGGAGCGAGGCTCGAAAGTGAGCGCGCGCACGGGCGATCATCCGCCAACCCGGCGTTTCGGCCGCGGCGGCCACGGCGGCAGGGGATGGCGCCGCCGAGATGGCCAGGGCCATGACGCTCGCGAGCAGGGCGCCGAGGACGAGGGGACTCCGCATGCGGGGCATTATGGACGGCGGCCCGCTCGCCCGGCCACAGCAATGAGCCCGAAGTGCCGGGGAACAAATCGCCCCATGACGATGATTTCCGGTGCGGCGCTGACTCAAAGAGTCCAGCGGCCCCTGTCCTCATCCGGTCCGCGACATCCCAGCTCCGGCGCGAAGCGCGCCCGGAGCCGCCCGGTCCCTCGCAGAACCGAGAGGTCGTCCATGCCGTCCTGCACTCGCCCGGCGCGTCGCGATGTCGTACGCCGCCTGCTGTTCACGGTGTTCGTGGCCCTCTCACTGCCCGCCACCGTCCGCCCGGCGCACGCCGACGACCCGTTCGTCGCCGCGTCGGTCGCGTGGTCCGGCCCCGGCGGCAGCGCGGGTGTCGCCAACCAGGGCACACAGATCTGGGTGGACGCGTTTCCGGACGGCCTCGAAGGCGCCGGGGACACGTACCATCCGGTGCCCGCGCTCATCGACGCCTCGTGGACGCTCAGCCTGTCGCCGAGCCGGCGCAACCTGATCGCGACCATCCACGATGGTCCCGCCTGCAACGGCGGCTCCACACGCATTCGCGTGTTCGTCATTCCGCCGACCAGCACCGCGCTGAGCGAGCCGGGCTCGCAGCAGACGCTGGTCGGGTGCCTGAACCCGACGCTGTTCTTCGACTCCGGCGCGCCGGCAGCGCTCCGCACCGCGCTGTTCCGCGAGGTGGGAACGTCCAGCTACGATCCGCACTACCTCTGGTGGAACCTCGACACGGGCGAGCGCGCCACGTCGGCGTTCGCGTTCCTGTATCCCAGCGGCTTCGTGGAGTTCGCGCCCTCCGGGACCATGGCGTTCGTCCAGCACGACGTGAACGGCGCGCACGGCGGCGGCACCAACTATTCGCTCATCGATCTGTGCCCTGCGCAGATCGGCCAGGCGTCGCAGCCCGGAATCGAGAACGCGAGCGTGCTGCACGCGTGGGTCGTGCCGGGTTCGCCCGCGACGGTGGCATATCGCACCGAGGCGGGCGCCACCGTGGGCGGCGCGGCGTACGTGGATTGCTCCACCAGCGCGCCGCTGGGCGCCTGCTGCATGCCCGACGGCTCGTGCTCCGACTTGACGCAGGCGGAGTGCACCGGCACGTGGCATCCGGAAGGACTCTGCGCGCAGGTCGCGTGCCCCGGCGTTTCGCTGGGTGTGAGCATGACGGGGCCCGCAACCGTCGAGCGCGGCCAACCTGTCACGTACACGCTCACCGCGTCGAATACCGGAGCGCTCTCCTCATCGGGAGTCGTGGTGACGGACCGGATCCCCACGGGATCCTCGTTCGTCTCCGCCACCGCCGGGGGCACGTACTCCGCGGGGACTTCCACGGTCACGTGGACGATTGGCACGCTCGGGGCGGGCCAGCAGGCCGCGCTCGGCCTGACGGTGCTCGCGCCCTGCTCGGGCTCCTCGCTCGTCAACAACACCTACTCGATCTCCGGGACTCCCGGCGGCACCGTGGCCGGAAGCCCCACGGTCACCACGACCCTCACCGCCCCGAGCACCACCGGTCTCTCGCTCACGCTGCTCTCCCAGGCGCTCGATGCCACGCCGCTGCAGACCGGTGGCCGGGTTCGCCACACGATTCGCCTGGTCAACTCGCTCGCGAGCATTCGCAGGGGGATCAACTTCTCGGTGGCGCCGGGAACCGTCGCGCGATTGCTGCAGGTCGTGAACGCGGGAGGCGGATCGGCCACGCTCATACCCTCGAGCCTGACGTGGACCGGAGACCTGCCGGCCTCCTCGACGACCGACGTGGTGTACGACACCGAGATCACCGAGTGCCGGTCCATCAAGCCGGCGGTGGAAATCATCAACTGGGGCAACGTCGTCTCGGTGCGCAACGCGTGTGCCCAGCTCGTCACCTACTCGGTGCCCACCCAATCGTTCGCCGTCGCCGGTTCGCCGTTCGAGCTCAGGCTCGAGAGCCCGGGTCACGGCCCCGTGCAGGCGTGGACCACCTACAGCGGGCAGGAGAGCCGGCTCATCGCCTGCCGGCCCGGCGCCACCGTGAACATGCAGTTGCGGATCATCAACCGCTCGAACCTCGCCAGCGTGGGCACGAGCGTGTCACTGCCGCTTCCGTTCGGAGCGTCGCCTGCCGCGGAGCCGCCATTCCTGTACTCCCAGCCAGCCGGCACTCAGTGGAACTCCGCACTGCGGACGATCACGTGGGACGGCGTGATACCCGCCAACGACAGCCTCATCATTCGCTTCCTCGTGCTCGCGGACTCGGGGGTGTGCGCCCGCACCCTCGTCGCGAGCGGCACGCTGGGAACGTGCGCCAACCTGCTGCGCTCGACACTTTCGCTCCTGCAGGTCCCGGTGCCGCCGGCGCCGCACCTGCTCGCCCTGCAGACCCACGAGGGGCTCGCCTACT
>JADLGX010000247.1 GCA_020849095.1 Candidatus Eiseniibacteriota bacterium | reverse complement strand
TTCGCGCTGCTCGCCCGGCTCGACCCGCGCCCGGCCACGGTGTTCGTGACCGCGTTCGACCAGTACGCCGTGCGCGCGTTCGAGGCGAACGCCGTGGACTACCTGCTCAAGCCGTTCCGCGCCGAACGCCTGGCCGAGGCGCTCGTGCGCGTGCGCGGCGAACTGGCCCGCCCCGAGGAACTGCAGCGCCGGCTGAACGAACTGCTCGCCGCGGTGGGCCGCCAGGGCGGAGGCGGCGCCGAGCCGCACCTGGACCGCTTCACCGTGCGCACCGGCACGCGGCAGCTGATCCTCAAGTCCACCGACGTGCTGTGGTTCGGCGCCGAGGACAAGCTGGTGTTCGCCGCCGTCGAGGGCGACCGCCACTACGTCAACTTCACGCTCGATGAACTGGAGCGCCGGCTCGATCCCGCGCGCTTCACGCGCGTGCACCGCTCGGCGATCGCCAACCTCGACCGCGCCGTGGCCATGCGGCCCGGGTTCGCCGGCACGTGGCGGCTGCAGATGAACGACGCCGCGCGCACCGAGGTGCCGGTGAGCCGGGTGCGGGCGCGCACGCTCAAGGCCCGCCTCGGCGCCTGACGCCGCGTTCCGGCAACTCCCTCGCCGGCTTCGCGCCCGCTTGACCGCCACTCCCCCGGGCGGCTACAAAGCACACTCCACGACTGACGACACGAAGGATCCTGCACGCAGGGAGGCCGCATGCCGGCACAGCAGCCGATCCAGCATTCCGACGAGTTCGTGAAGCGCCGCACGCAGAACTGGATGGTGCTCGGACTCACCTACGCGGCCATGTACACCGCGCGCTACAACTTTTCGTTCGCCAACAAGTCGCTCTCCGACGAGTTCGGATGGAGCAAGGCTCAAATCGGCGGCATCATCACCTCGGCCACGCTGCTCTACGGCCTCGCCGCCATCTTCAACGGCCCCATCGCCGACCGCCTCGGTGGCCGCAAGGCGATGATCATCGGTGCCACCGGCGCGTGCATCTTCAACTTCGCGTTCGGCATGGGCGCCTACCTGGGACTGGTGGGCACGCCCGCCGTGCTGCTGACGTACTTCACGGCCATGTGGACGCTGAACATGTTCTTCCAGTCGTACAGCGCGCTGGCCCTGATCAAGGTGAACAGCGGCTGGTTCCACGTGAAGGAACGCGGCGTCTTCAGCGCCATCTTCGGCTCCATGATCCAGGGCGGGCGCGCCGCCGTGTACGCGATCGGCACCGCCGCATTCGTGGTGGCCGCACCGTGGCAGTGGAAGTTCTTCATCCCGTCGGCGCTCGTGGCGATCATGGCCGTGCTCACGGTGATGGTGGTCCGCGACACGCCCAAGGACGCCGGGCTCGACGAGTTCGACCCGCAGGACGCCACCAGCGGCGACACCGAGAAGATCACGCTGGGCTACGTGGCCCGCAAGGTGTTCACCAACCCCGTCGCCATCACCATCGCCGCGGCCGAGTTCTGCACCGGGCTCGTCCGCAAGGGATTCGAGGAGTGGTTCCCGCGCTACATGCAGGAAGCGCAGGGCATGAAGCTGGACAGCCCGCTCTTCAAGAGCGGCGCGCTCGCCATCGTCGCTTGCGGCATCCTCGGCGCGTTCATCGCCGGGTTCATGAGCGACAAGGTGTTCGGCTCGCGCCGCCCGCCCGTGGCGTTCATCGGCTACGCGATCATCGTGAGCTGCCTTGCGGTGATCATGGGCGGCCCCAGCATGACGGTGCTGATCATCGCGTTCAGCCTGAACTCGATGGCCATCTCCATGGTGCACTCGATGCTCTCCGGCACCGCCTCGATGGACTTTGGCGGCAAGCGGGCCGCGGCCACCGCGGCCGGCATGTTCGACGGCATGCAGTACGTGGGCGGCGCCTTCGCCGGCTACGGCATCGGCAAGCTGGTGGACCTGTACGGCTGGGACGCCTGGGCGCCCAGCATGATCGGCTTTGCTGCGATCGCCCTGATCCTGATGGGCTTCCTCTGGAACGCGCGGCCGCGTCCGG
Organism: Candidatus Eiseniibacteriota bacterium; assembly: GCA_020849095.1. Lineage (GTDB taxonomy): Bacteria > Eisenbacteria > RBG-16-71-46 > RBG-16-71-46 > RBG-16-71-46 > CAIXRL01. The sequence continues at coordinate 1,530 of JADLGX010000247.1, read as the reverse complement.
GAGCCACCGCGGGGCACTGAGGCGCCGCGTCGGCAGGCGGGACTCGCGTCCGTTCGGGCGGCCGCGAGTCCTTCGGCCCGTCCGGCGCTCCCACCAGCGCGCTGGGTGCTGGCACCAATGCTGCAGGGAGACTCCGGCGCCCCAATCGTGATTCCATGCTCCGTCCCGCCGATTCGCCGGAATCGAGCCTCGCATGCGCGCCGCAACCGTTCCCTTCACCCTGACCCGCCCGAGCGGCCTGACCGCTGTCGTCGTCGCGATCGTGGCCGGCATTCTCGCGTGGACGACCGCGCTCGACATTCGCTCGGGCTCCCGCCGCGTCGAAGACCTCATGCTCGCGCAGGCCCAGTCCATCGCCGACCTGGTCACCGAGAGCACCGGGCACGGGCTCGAGTCCTACCATCGCTGGGAGGACGAGATCACCGCGCGCCTCATGGACAACGCGCGCTGGATCGCCCGGCGGGACTCCGTCGCGCGCCTGAGCGACCGAGAACTCGCCGCGCTGGCGCAGGTGCACCGGCTCGGCCGCATCAACCTGTTCGACGCCGGCGGCAACAAGACCGCCACGAGCCGCCTCGAGGAGGAAGAGTCCCTCACCCCCCGTCATGACCCGCGCGACTTCATCGGGCCGGTCCTGCGCGGCGAGAAGCGCGAACTGCGCGTGGGCTTCAAGCCCGCCCGGTTCCGGGGCGGCAGCCGGTTCACGGTGGCCGTCGCGCGCCATGGCGGCGGCGCCGTGGTGGTGAACGTGTTCGCGGACTCCATGCAGGCGGTGCTCGAACACATGCGCCCGCACCACCTGCTCGAAACGCTGCGCTCGGCCAAGGGTGTGCGCTACGTGCGCCTGGACACCGCCGACAGCGTACTCGCGGCGCTCACGGTCATGGGCGACACGCTGGCCAGTCACCGCGACCCGCGCTACGCGAGCCTGCTGGCGGGCGGCGCGCCGCTGACCCAGGAATTGTCCACACCCGCCGGTGACGTGTACGAAGTGGCGCGCCGCGTCGAACTGCCGGGCGCGAACGACGTGCTGCTGCGCGTGGGACTCGATCGAGCGCCGCTCGACCGCGCCCGCGCGGACCTGCGCATGCGCGCCTGGTCCCGCGCATTCGTGATGCTGCTGGTGATGGCGCTGGGCGGAGGCTTCCTGCTGACCCGGCAGCGCCACCAGGTGCTGCAGGTGGAGGCGCGCCGCATGCGGGCCGAGCTGGAAGCGCGCGAGCAGGAGTCGCAGCGCTCCGCGCGGCTGACCGCCATGGGCGAGCTGGCCGCGCACGTGGCGCACGAGGTTCGCAACCCGCTCAACACCATCCACCTGACCGCGCAGCAGCTCTCGCGCGACGAATCGCTGCGCCCGGACGTGCGCCTGGCCGCCGACGACATGCGCGCGGAGTCGGGCCGGATCGAGGGCATCGTGCAGCAGTTCCTCGAGGTGGCACGCCCGCGCCGCCCGCAACTGCTGCCCTGCGACCTGGGCCAGGCCGCGCTGTCCGCGGGTCGCACCGCGCGCCCGGCCTTCGATGCCGCGGG
>JADLGX010000246.1 GCA_020849095.1 Candidatus Eiseniibacteriota bacterium | reverse complement strand
GCTCGAGTGGCCCACCTGGCATCCGGGCGTGCGGCGCGTGGCGCTGCTGATGGTGCCCGCCACGATCGGGCTGGCGGCCACCAACGTGAACATCTTCGTGAGCAACAACCTCGCGAGCCACATGGCCGAGGGCGCGGTGACGTGGCTGTACTGCGCTTTCCGGCTCATGCAGCTGCCCATCGGCGTGTTCGGCGTGGCGCTCGCCACCGTCGCCATGCCGGCGCTGTCGCGCGCCGCGGTGAACCACGACATGCCCGAGCTCAAGCGAACGCTGTCGTCCGCCGTGCGGCTCGTGCTGCTGCTCACCATTCCGGCGGCGGTGTTCCTGGGCGTGCTGTCGCGCCCGATCATCGCGCTGCTCTTCGAGCACGGGCGCTTCACCGAGCCGGCCACCCGGCAGACGGCCGGCGCGCTCGTCATGTACTGCGCGGGCCTGCCGTGGTTCGCCTCGATCGGCATCTTCACGCGCACCTTCTACGCCATGGGCGACACGAAGACGCCCATGCGCTCGAGCCTCACGTCGGTCGCGCTCAACGTGGTGCTCAACCTGCTGCTCGTGGGGCCGCTCGCCTCGCTGGGGCTGGGGCACCGCGGGCTGGCGCTGGCCGCTTCTCTCGCGGCGCTGGCCAACGTGACGCAGCTGGCGTTCCTGCTGCGCGGGCGCATCGGCGGGTTCGACGGACGGCGCATCGTGCTCACGACCGCGCGGGTGTCGGCGGCCTCGCTGCTCGTGGGAGTGGCGTTGTGGGGAGGGCTCGCCGCGCTCGGCGAGGGGCTCATGCACAGCCACGCGCAGCTGCTGGTCGCGGTGCCCGCCGCCACGCTCGTGGCCGGGTTCTTGTTCTGGGGTTCGCTGCGGCTGGCCCGCGTGGAGGAAGTGGCGCTGCTCGAGGACGCCGCGAGATCGTTGGGACGGCGCTTCGCCCGCCGCTGAGCGCCGCGGTCAGCGGCGCTTGCCGCCCTCGCGCCACAACATGGGCAGCACGCGGAACGCCTCCATGCGGCCGGGCCGCCACAGCGACGACAGGATCTCGTACGCCAGCCACACCGCGTAGGCCACGCTGATCTCCTCGCGCCAGTGCGGCACCAGGAACTGCGCCAGCCAGAGCGCGAACAGCCCGAGCGCCTCGTAGGCCTGGAAGTTGAAGTTGGCCAGCAGCACCACGCCGAGCGCGCTCTGCAGCAGCGTCAGGATGAGCTCCACGCGGTGCTCGCCGAGCGGAATGGCCGACGGCTGGCCCTGCGCGAACGAGTAGACGATCGGGATCATCGCGGCGAGCACGGTCCACTGGTTCACGTTGGACGACGCCATGTTCATGAGCGCCATGCCCGCCTTGCCGCGGCTCTTCGCCCACACGAACGCGCTGGTCTTTTCGGGCATCTCCGACAGGAACGGCGCCACCCACTGGACGAACACGAACTGCGAAACGCCCATGGTGATCGCCACGCCCTTCATGCTGTGCAGGAACGGGGGAGCGATGAAGAACAGCGCCACGCCGCCGGCCAGGAACAGCGCCACGACGCCCAGCAGCCGCCGCGGCTCGGGCCACGACAAGATGGCGCGCACCACGCGCGGCGCGTCCTCGGTTCCTTCGTGCTCCGAAGGCGGGATGCGCTGCAGCAGCGCGAGGTAGCCGAAGTACATGGCCAGCAGCACGCCGGCGTCCCACAGGTCGAGCGAGCCCTTGAAGATGATCCACACGAACCACAGCAGCGGCGGCGCCAGCCCCGCCACGGTGGCCGCGTGCTCGCGGCTGAGCGCGATGGGCGGGAACGAGCGCGTCACCCCGCGGCGGCGCTCGTAGATCGCGTACACGATCCAGATCATCGGCCAGCCCACGCCGGTGAGCAGGCGCAGCGCGCCGGTGAAGTTGGCGGTCATCAGCCCCACGTCACCTTCCCAGGCGATCACGGCCTCGACGGCGAACTCCGGCAGCGTCTGCAGCCACGCGAGCAGGGCCAGTGCCAGCCCCTGCGAAATGTAGAACTGCGCGCCCTCGGCCGCCCACGCCATGAGGAAGGCGCTGAACAGGATCGACGGAAAGGTCCACAGCGCATGAATCGCGGCGCGCGCGGCTTCCTGCGGCGACAGCGGCTGCTGGTCCAGCATCGGGCTCCTCGGGTGGGGCGGGAAGCGCATCCGGTGCGGCGCGCACCCGGCCGCGGAGCGCGGAGTGGTTTGCCACCGGCGAAAGCCGGGCGATAGTGTGCGACCACCATGAGAGCGTCAAGAGCCACCAGCCCGCTGCGCCGCCGGCGCGGCGTCTTTCATCTCTGCCGGTTCGCCGCATTGATGACCCGGCGCGACTTCGCGCACGCCGCGGCCGCGCTGGATTCCGCGCGCGCACTGGGCATGCCGCGTGTGGCGGCCGAGGAGAGCGCGCTCATGCTCATGCTGTACGCCGGCTACCCGGCCGCGCTCGAGGCGCTGCGCGTGCTGCACGGCGCGTGGCCCGGCCGCGCGAGCCGCACGCGCGAAGGCGCGCCCGCGGCCTGGGTGAAGCGTGGCAACGCGCTCTGCTCGCAGGTGTACGGCTCGTCGTTCGCGCGCCTGATCGAGGCGGTGAAGACGCTGCACCCCGACATGGCGCAGTGGATGATCGAGCATGGCTACGGCCGCGTGCTGTCGCGCCCCGGCATGACCGTCCGCGAGCGCGAGCTGGTCACGGTGGCGGCGCTGTCGGCGCTCGGCTGGGAGCGCCAGCTGGTCAGCCACCTGCTGGGCGCGCGCCGCGTGGGCGCGTCGCTCGACGAGGTGCAGGCGTCGCTGGCCGCGGGCCTCGCGCGCACCGACCCCGCGGCGGAGCGCATCGCGCTGCACGCCTGGAAGCGCCTGACCGAGGCCGAGGGCGCGGGAGCAAAGCGCGCCGCGCGCCCGGCGCGGGCAAGTGCCGCGCGCGGCCGCGCGCCCCGGGCGCGTCCGGCGCGGCCTCGCACGCCCTGAGCAATCCGCACGCAACCGCCGCCCCCCCGGCCGCATCGCAAGCATGCCCACCCGGACGATTCCGGTCCCTCATCTCGCCCCAGCCCATTGCCCCAGCATGGCCCCGAGCCTAGGATGCCGCGCGTGCGCCCATACCCGAGCCTGATCCCGCCTTCGACCCGCCGATGTCCCCGTCCCGGGCGTGCCCGTTGAGCGCCGGCACGCTCGCCGTCCGCGCGCGCATCGCCGGCCGGCCCGAAGCTCCGTACGACCGCCTGCACGACGCGCTCACGCGCGACCTGCTGGAGCGGGGCCCGGTGTCCCGCGAACGCTTCGCCCGCACCTGGACCTCGGATGACGACGTGCGCGCGCTGGCCCAGTCCAAGCGCCGCCCGCTCGACCCCGCGCTCGCGCGCGCGATGACCGCCTACCACCAGCGCCTCGGCGCCGGTCCGGGGTCTCTGGCCAACCTCGAACTGCTCGCGCGCGGTGAGGCGGTGGCGGCGGTCGCCGGGCAGCAGCCCGCGCCCCTGGGCGGCCCGCTCTACTCGCTGCACAAGACCGCGTCCACCGTGGGACTGGCGCGCACGATCCACGCGCGGACGGGCATCGCCGCCGTGCCGCTCTTCTGGATGCACGGCGAGGACTCCGACTTCGCCGAGATCCGCCACGCGAGCGTCGCCGACGGCGCGCTGGCGGTGCACGACTTCGCGCTGCCCGACGACGCCCATGCGACCGGCGGTCTCGTGGGCGACGTGGCCCTGGCGCCGCTCGCGGCGCTGTCGGCCGAGGCGCTGGCGCGCTGGGCCGGGCTTCCCGGGCAGGGCGAGGCCGCCGTGCTGCTCGAGCGCGCGCACCGGGGCGCCCGCGACCTGGGCGAGGCCACGAGCGCGCTGCTCATGGCGCTGTTCGCCGATGCGGGGCTGGTCGTGGTGGACCCGCGGCTGCCGGAGTTCCGTTCCGCTGCGCGCGGCGTGATCGAGCGCTACCTGGGCAACGCCGCCGCGCTGCAGTCGGCGGCGAGCGCCGCCGGCGCGCGGCTGCAGCAGCTGTGCGACAAGCACCCGCTCAACGACGCCTCGCTCGAGTCGTTCGTGTTCGAGATCGAAGGCGGCCGGCGCACCAAGATCTCCGCGGCCGGTGCGCTCGCGCGCGGCGCGGCGGTCACGCTCAGCCCCAGCGTCGCGCTGCGTCCCGCCGTGCAGGACGGCGTGTTCCCGACCGTGGCGATGGCGGTGGGTCCCGGCGAGATCGCCTACCTGGCCCAGCTGCGCGAGGTGTTCGAGGGCGTGGGCGTCGAGCCCGCGCTGCTCGTGCCGCGCTTCGGCGCCACGTGGCTGCCGCCCGATGCCATCGGCCTGCTCGAGGCGTCGCGGGCCGAACCGTGGCGGGTGGTGGCCGAGACCGACGCCGTGCTCGCGCAGTACGCCGGGGAGCACGTGCCGGCCGCGCTCGAACAGGAACTGCTCGGCGCGCGCAGCGCCGCGCTCGACGGGCTCACGCGTTTCGCCGAGGCCTCGCGCACGCTGGACGGCAGCCTGCCGCAGATGGTGGAGTCCGCGCGCGGCAAAGTGGACTACCAGTTCGCCCGTCTGCACGAGGGGCTCGTGGGCAAGGTGAGATCGAAGATCGACAAGGAACATCCCGCGTGGCGGCGGCTGCGCTACGTGCTCCTGCCCGGCGACAAGCTGCAGGAGCGGCGCCTCGCTTCGCTGGAACCGGTCGCGCGCCGCGGCGGCGCGGTGGTGGGCGAGCTGTGCGACGCCGCCACCGAGCATGCCGCGAAGGCCGCGGCCGGCGTGCACGAACACTGGCTGCTGGAGGGTTGATGGCACTCGACGCCCTGTTCTTCGGCGCGCACCCCGACGACATCGAACTCACGTGCGGCGGGCTCGCCGCGCTGCTGGCTTCGCACGGCCATGGTGTGGGCTTGGTGGACCTGACGCGCGGCGAACTGGGCACGCGCGGCGACGTCGAGACGCGCGCCGCCGAGGCCGCGGCCGCGGGCCGGGCCCTGGGCGCGGCCTGCCGCGACAACCTCGCGCTGCCCGACGGCGGACTGAACCGCCACGACCGCGCGCAGCTCGTGGCGGTGATCGAGTGCCTGCGCCGGCACCGCCCCTCGCTCGTGGTGGCGCCGCATCGCGACGACGAGCATCCCGATCACGTCGAGGCCTCGCAGCTGGTCTCGCGCGCCTGCTATCTGTCGGGGCTCGCCCGTTACCCCGCCTCGGGTGAGCGCTTTCGCCCGGCGCGGCTGCTGCACTCGCTCTACCGCGGCGACACGCGCGCGCAGCTCGTGATCGACGTGACGCCGGCGTGGGAGCGGCGCATGGCGGCGCTGCGCTGCCACGCCAGCCAGCTCGATGCCGCACTCGGTCCCGCCACGTACCTGACCGCTCCCGGATTTCTCGCCGAGGTGGAAGCGCGCGGCCGGGTGTGGGGCGCGCTCGCGGGCGGCGCGTATGGTGAAGGCTATCGCTGCCGTGGTCCGGTGGCGCTCTCGGACGCGCGGGCGCTGCTCGCGGGAGGGAAGTCCGCATGACGGCGAAGAAGTCCGCCAAGGCCCGCAAGAAGAAACTCGTCGGCGGGGCGCGCTCCACTCCCAAGCGACGCCGCACGCGCCGCAAGCTCAAGATCGGCATCAGCTGCTACGCGCACTTCGGCGGCAGCGGCGTGGTCGCGAGCGAACTGGGGCTCGAACTGGCGCACCGCGGCCACGAGGTGCACCTGGTCGCGTCGCACCTGCCGTTCCGGCTGCGCAGCTTCCAGTCGAACATCTATTTTCACGAGTCCAGCCCGGCCTACTACCCGGTGTTCGAGGACGCGCCGTCCAACCTGGCGCTCGCCGCCAAGATGGTCGAGGTGGCCGAGAACTACTCGCTCGACCTCATGCACGTGCACTACGCGATGCCGTTCGCGACCAGCGCGTACCTGGCCCGCCAGATCATGCTGCCGCGCCAGCTGGGTGTGGTCACCACGCTGCACGGCACCGACATCACGGTGGTGGGGGCGGAGCCCGCGTTCTTCCGGGTGACGCGCTTCAGCATCCAGTCCAGCGACCGGGTCACCGCCGTGAGCCGCTTCCTCAAGGAGCGGGCCGAGGAGACCTTCGGCATCACCCGGCCCATCGAGGTGATCTACAACTTCGTGGACCCGAACATCTTCTCGCCGCGCCAGGATGGGCGGCTGAGGCTGGCCGGACCGGACACCAAGGTGCTCATGCACGCGTCCAACTTCCGTGCGGTCAAGAACATACCGGTCGTCATTCAGACTTTCGCCGAGGTTCGCAAGCGGCTCAAGGCCAAGCTGGTCATGGTCGGGGACGGGCCCGAGAAGGCCGGCGCCGAGCAGCTGGCCCGCGAGTTGGGCGTGCACCGGGACGTGCTGTTCCTGGGCAATCAGGACTGCATGGAGGAGCTGTTTCCGCTGGCCGATATCTTCTTATTGCCGAGCTCGACCGAGAGCTTCGGGCTGGTGGCGCTCGAGTCCATGAGCGCCGAAGTGCCGGTGATCACTTCGAATGCCGGCGGCCTGCCCGAGGTGGTGGAGCACGGTTACACAGGGTTCCTGCACGACCCGGCCGACGTGGACGGGTACGTCGAGTCGGCCCTCAAGCTGCTCACGAACGAACCGCTGCGCCGCACGATGGGTCGGCGCGGACGACGGGTCGCCAAGGAGCGCTTCACGGCCGAGGAGATGGTCCAGCAGTACGTGCAGGTCTACGAGTCGCTCCGCTGACCGATCGCAGAGGGTGGATGCTCGGAAAGACCAGACGGCTGGCTCTGCTGGCCGAAGGATGCTTCAACGCCACCGACGCCAAGAGCGCGGTCGGAGTGCTTCGCTACCGGACCTCCGAAGTGGTCGCGGTGATCGACTCGTCGCGCGCGGGCCGCACGGCGCAGGCCTGCGCCGGCGTGGGCGGTGACATTCCGGTGGTCGCCCATCTCGAAGGCGCCGCCGCGTTCGAGCCCGACACGCTGCTCGTGGGCATCGCCCCGCCGGGCGGAGCGCTGCCCTCGTCGTGGCGCACCGTCATCGCCGAGGCGCTCATGCGCGGCATGGACGTGATCGCCGGGCTGCACATGTTCCTGGCCGACGACGAGGAACTGGCCGCGCTCGCCGCCGCCAAGGGCTGCATGATCTTGGACGTTCGGCGGCCTCCGGCCGCCAGATCCATCGGCACGCGGCTCGCCGCCAACGTGGACGCCATGGTGGTGCTCACGGTGGGCAGCGACTGCAACGTGGGCAAGATGACCACCGCGCTCGAGGTGCACGCCGCGCTGCAGGCGATGGGGGTGAAGTCCGCGTTCGTGGCCACCGGACAGACGGGCATCTTCATCGCGGACCGCGGCGTGGCCGTGGACGCGGTGGTGTCGGACTTCGTCTCGGGCGCCGTCGAACAGATGGTGGTCGAGGCGGCGCGCGACGCCGAGGTGGTGCTCGTCGAAGGCCAGGGCTCGATCCACCACCCGGGCTACTCGGGCGTGGCGCTGTCGCTGCTGCACGGCGCCTGCCCCGACGCGATGATCCTCTGCCACCAGGCCGGGCGCACGCACATCAAGGTCTTCGAGGCCGGGCCCGCGCCGCGCATCCGCTCGCTCATCGAGATCGTGCGCGACCACGAGCGCGCCGCCGGCTGGATGGCGCCCTCGCGCGTTCTGGGCCTGTCGCTCAACACGTGCGCGCTCGACGAACTCGAGGCCAAGCGGGCGATCGAGCACGAGGCTCACCGCACGGGACTGCCGGTGGTGGACCCGGTGCGCTACGGTGCGCAGCCGCTGGCCACCGCGATCGTGCGGCGGCTCGAGGAGAGGAGGCGGCGTGCAGCTTCGGCTTGAGACGCTCACGGTGCACTCGCGCCATCCGTTCCGGATCGCGCACGGCACCAAGCAGGAGTACGCCAACACGCTCGTGCGCATCGAGCACGATGGGCTGGAGGGCCTCGGCGAGGCGTCGCCGTCGCACTACTACGGCGAGACTCCCGAAATGGTGGCCGAGGCGCTGAAGACATGGGCGCCGCACCTGGGGAACGATCCGTTCGCGTTCGACGAGATCGACGCCCGGCTCGACTCCGTGCTCCAGGGGCACGGCGCCGCGCGCGCCGCTCTCGAGATGGCGCTGCACGACTGGGTGGGCAAGAAGCTGGGCGTTCCGGTGTGGAAGCTGCTCGGGCTCGACCGCTCGAGGACGCCGCTGTCGTGCATGACGCTGGGCATGGCCGACCCGGACGAGATGGAGCGCAAGCTCGACGAGATTCTCGACTTTCCGATGATCAAGGTGAAGCTGGGCGGTCCCGGCGACATCGAGAACCTGCGCCGCATCCGCGCGCGCTACCGCGGCAAGCTGCAGGTGGACGCCAACACCGCGTGGACGCCGTCCGACGCCGTGCGCGCGCTGCGCGCCATCGAGCCGCTCGGGATCGAACTGGTCGAGCAGCCCGTGCCGCGCGGTGACCTGGACGGCCTGAAGTTCGTGCGCGAGCGCAGCCCGATCCCCGTGTTCGCGGACGAGAGCGCGCACCATCTTTCCGACATCGGCCTGCTCGCCGGGCGGGTGGACGGCATCAACCTGAAGATCATGAAGACGGGCGGCATCCGCGAGATGCGCCGCATGATCCACGCCGCCCGCGCCCACGGCATGCAGGTCATGCTCGGCTCGATGATCGAGACCAGCCTGGGGCTGTCGGCCGCCGCGCAACTGGCGCCACTCGCCGACTATCTCGACCTCGACGGGCACTGGCTGCTCGCCGACGATCCCTTCGACGGCGCGCCCCGGGAGAAGGGCGTGATCGCGCTGTCCGACGCGCCCGGGCTGGGCGTCAAGTGGCGCGAAGGAGCCCGGCCGGCGTGAGCAGACGCCTCCAGATCTACGTCGCGGTGACGATCCTCGTCGCCGTGGCGGCCCTGGCCACCCACGTGCCGCACACCGCGGCGCGCGACTGGGGGCACTTCGTGGCGTGGCTGGTGATCTGCCTCGTCTCGGAGACCATGTGGTCCGCGACGCTGTCGGGCGCCGGCACGTGGAGCCTCTCGTCCACCGCCGGGCTGTCGGCCGTGGTGCTCTGGGGCCCCGAGGCCGGCATGTGGATCGTGGGGCTGAGCACGTTCATCGCCGACCTGTTCGTGCTGCGCAAGGTGTGGTTCCGCGCCGCGTTCAACGGCGCGCAGATCACCATCACCGCGTGGATGGCCGGACTGGTGTTCGAACTGCTGGGCGGCCGTGCCGCGCTGCCGGTGGGCTCGGGAGGCACCATGCTCGAGCGCGCCACCGCCGTCTCGCTGGTGCTGCCGTTCCTCGGGCTGGTGCTGGTGTACTTCTTCATCAACCGCGCCATGGTCGCGCGCGCCGTGTCGTGGTCGTCCGACGACCGCTCGTGGCTGCGGGTGCTGCGCGAGGACTGGCTGTACCTGGCGCGCCTCGAGGTGGACGCCGCGTCGTTCCTGCTGGTGCCCCTCATGGTGATCTCGTACACGGCCATCGGCTATCCGGGCGTGCTGCTGTTCTATGCGCCGCTCTTCATGGTGTTCCAGTCGGACCAGCGCTACATCGAGCTGAAGCACGCCGAGGAGCAGAACCTGCGCAACGCGCGGTTCGCGGCCAAGGGCGAGCTCGCCGCCGGCATCGGCCACGAGCTGAACAACCAGCTCGTCGCGATCACGGCGCGCGCGCAGATGCTGCTCAAGGACGCCGAGCGCGACAAGTTCGACAACGCGCCGCGCCACGCCCAGATCATCCTGGAGCAGTCCAAGCGCATGGGCGTGCTGGCCAAGGGGCTCATGGACTACACCCGCAACCAGGTGAATCTCGAGCCGCTCGACGTGAACGCGCTGCTCGTGAACACGATCGAGTTCGTCAAGGGCGACAAGCGCTTCCGCAGCGTGGACTGGGAGGTCGAGCTCGATCCCGAACTGCCCGAGCTGCGCGGCGACGTGGGCCAGATCCAGGGCGTGTTCATCAACCTGTTCGTGAACGCCGCCGACGCCATGGGCACGCAGGAAACGCGCCGCGCCATCCGCGTGACCACGTCGCACCACACGGCCACGCGCGCGGCGCACATCGAGGTGTCCGACAGCGGCCCCGGCATTCGCGCCGAGCACCTGCCGCGCATGTTCGAGTTCATGTTCACCACCAAGCCCGACGGGCACGGCTTCGGCCTGTCCACCGCGCACCGCACGGTCGAGAACCACGGCGGCCGGATCACCGTGGACAGCCCCGCCGGCAGCGGCGCGCGCTTCCACATCGCCCTGCCGCTGCGCGGGCCGGGAGGCGCCAACTGAGCGCCGGCGGCGAGCCCGTCGTGCTCGCGCGTGCGGTCGTCCGCCGCGTGGACTTCGGCGGCGTGCAGCTGTTCGGGAACTCGGGTGAGGAGATCTTCGCCATCGCGCGCGGCGCCCTGATGGGGCGCAGCAAGTCGCTCGGCAACGTGGTCGTGGTGGGCGACGTGGTCGAGATTTCGCGCGAAGGCGAGCGCCACGTGATCGAGCGCGTCGAGCCGCGGCGCAACTCGTTCTCGCGCCGCGCCAGCGGCGACCGCGTCGAGGAGCAGGTGGTGGCGGCCAACCTGGACCAGGTGGTGCTCGTCACGTCGCTGCGCCGCCCGGACTTCAAGCACGGCCTGGTGGACCGCGTGCTGGCGCAGGCGGCGGTCTCGGGCATCGCGTCGGTGCTGGTGGTGAACAAGACCGACCTGGGCGGCGAGGAGGAGGCGCTGGGCTGCATCGCGGACTACGCGCCCGCCGGCGTCACCGGCTTCGCGCTGTGCGCCAAGAGCGGGCGGGGCGTTCCGGAGCTGCACGAGGCCTGCCGCGGCAAGAGATCGCTGTTCGTGGGGCACTCGGGCGTGGGCAAGAGCACGCTGCTCGAGCGCGTCGCGCCGGGGCACGAACTGCTGGCGGGCGACGTCAACCTGAAGACGGGCAAGGGGCGGCACACCACGACCGCGGCGCTGCTGCTGCGCCCCGAGCCGGGCATGGAGCTCATCGACACGCCGGGGGTGCGGTCGTTCGGGCTGTGGGGCGTGGACGAAGAGGTGCTCGAGGAGTTCTTTCCCGAGATCGTCCCGCACCTGGGCGGCTGCAAGTTCGGCGACTGCCGCCACGTGAGCGAGCCCGGGTGCACCGTACGCGGCGCGCTCGAGCGCGGCGAGATCACGGCGCGGCGCTGGGAATCGTTCGTGCGCCTGCGCGAGGAGCTGGGCGAGGAGCGCTGACGCGCCGCGTAGGCTATCCTGCCGGCGGCATGTCCCACTCCCCGGAGTTCCAACGCGACCTGGTCGCGCTCGACTGCCCCGCCTGCGGCGGCAGCTTCGACCTGTCGCAGCCGCGCAACGTCTGCCCCGGCTGCGGCCGCCCGCTGGTCGTGCGCTACGACCTGGCGCGCATTCGCGCCCAGGTGCCGCGCGAGTCGCTGGGCCGCTACGGCACCGACCTGTGGCGCTATCGCGCCGTGCTGCCCTTTGCGCCCGAGTTCGCGGTGGTGCGCCTGGGCGAGGGCGGCACGCCGCTGCTGCCGATGGCGCGGCTGGCCGAGCGGCTCGAGGTGGCCGAGCTGTGGCTCAAGGAGGAGAGCGGCAATCCCACGCAGTCGTTCAAGGCACGCGGGCTGGCGCTGGCGGTCAACGGCGCGATCGCTTTCGGCAAGCGCGGCATCGCGCTGCCGAGCGCGGGCAACGCCGGCTCGGCGGCCGCGGCGTACGCCGCCGCAGCGGGGATCGGCTGCCGCATCGCGGTGCCCGACGACACGCCCGAGCCGTTCGTGCTGGAGCAGCGCGCGTTCGGCGCCGAGGTGAGGCTGGTGCGCGGCACCATCTCGGATGCGGGCAAGGCCATCGCCGAGTGGGCGTCGGGGCCGGACTGGTGGAACGTCGCCACTTTCAAGGAACCGTTCCGGCTCGAGGGCAAGAAGACGCTCGGCTACGAGATCGCCGAGCAGCTGGGCTGGAACCTGCCCGACGTGATCCTGTACCCGACCGGCGGCGGCACGGGACTCGTGGGCATGTGGCGCGCGTTTCGCGAGATGTTCGAGCTGGGCTGGTTGCCCGGCCGCATGCCGCGACTGGTCGCCGTGCAGGTGGCGGGCTGCGCGCCCATCGTGCGCGCGTTCGACGCCGGCGAAGCGCGCGCGACGGCATGGGAGGGCGCGGTCACCGTCGCGAGCGGGCTGCGCGTGCCGGGGCCGTTCGCCGACTCGCTCATCCTGGAAGCCATCCGCGGCAGCGGCGGCACGGCGGTGGCGGTGAGCGAAGAGGACATGCTCGACGCCATGCTCCAGCTGAGCGCCGACGAAGGCGTGTTCGCCTGTCCCGAGGGGGCCGCCACGCTGGCGGCGCTGCGCGCGTTGCGCGTGAGCGGTGAGGTGAAGCCGGACGAACGCGTCGTCATCTACGACACCGGCAGCGGGCTCAAGTACCCCGAAGCCTGGCGCGCCGCGCTCGCAAGGCGCGACCCGGCGGGAGTGCGCTCATGAATCGTCATCCCGTTGCATCGCTCGTAATGGCCGTCGCGCTCGGCGTCGCGGCCTTCGCCTCCGCGGCCCCCACCACGGCGTCGCCCGCGAAGGCGGATTCTCTCGCCCGCAACATCCTCGTGGTCCGGCTCGAGGGCGCGGTCTCGCCCGTGATGGACGAGATGCTCGCCCGCGCGCTCGCGCGCGCCGCGCGCGAAGAGGCCGCGGCGCTCGTGATCGAGGTGGACACGCCCGGCGGCCTGGAGTCCAGCATGCGCACCATGTGCGGACGCATCCTGGCTTCCGAGCGCCCGGTGATCGCGTACGTGACGCCCTCCGGCGCGCACGCGGCGTCGGCCGGGGTGTTCATCGTGATGGCGGCCAACGTGGCGGCCATGTCGCCCGGCACCAACATCGGCGCGGCGACGCCCATCCACATGCAGGGCCCGATGGATTCCACGCTCGCGCGCAAGGCCACCAACGACGCGGCGGCGTTCGCGCGCACGGTGGCGGCGATGCGCGGGCGCAACGTGGCGTGGGCCGAGGACGCCGTGCGGCGCGCGGTGTCGGTCAGCGAGACCGAGGCGGTGCGGGACAGCGTGGTGGACTTTGTCGCGGGCGACCTGCCCGACCTGCTGGCGAGGGCGGACGGGCGCACGTGGCACCGCGCGGCCGCGTTCGGGCCCATCGTCACGCGCGGCGTTCCCGTGGTGCGCATCGAGCCCGACTTTCGCCAGCGCCTGCTCGGCCGGCTCGCGGACCCCAACATCGCCTACCTGCTCATGATGCTCGGCTTCTACGGGCTCATCTTCGAGCTGCAGAATCCCGGCTCGATCCTGCCCGGGATCGTGGGCGGCATCTGCCTCGTGCTCGCGCTGTTCTCGCTGTCCACGCTGCCGGTCACGTCGGCGGGCATCGCGCTGCTGCTGCTGGGCGGCGCGTTCCTGCTGGCCGAGGTCAAGGTGCAGAGCCACGGGCTGCTCACCGCGGGCGGCGCGATCGCGCTGGCTCTGGGCGGGCTCATGCTGTTCCAGCCGAACACCGTCCGCGTGGCGCTGCCGGTCATTCTGGGCGCCACGGCCATGACGGTGGCGTTCTTCCTGTTCGTGATCGGCGCCGCGGTGCGCGCCCGCTCGCTGCCCGTCACCACGGGCGCGGCGGGCATGCGCGGCAAGCGCGGCACGGCGCTCGAGAGGCTCGCGCCGGCCGGACGTGTCAAGGTGGGGGACGAAACGTGGGACGCCACGGCTGCGGCAACCGTCGAGCCGGGCGAGTCCATCGAAGTGATCCGGGCCGAAGGGCTGATGCTGCACGTTCGCAGGAAAGCGGAGGACTGAACCATGCAACCGATCGTCATGTTGATCCTGTTCGCCATTCTCGCCGCCATGGTCATCATTGGTAACTCGGTGCGAGTGGTGCGCGAGTACGAGCGCCTGGTGGTGTTCCGTCTCGGCCGGCTGATCGGCGAGAAGGGCCCGGGCCTGATCCTGCTGTGGCCCGTCGTGGACACGGCCGTCAAGGTGGGGCTGCGCACCGTCACCATGGACGTGCCGCCGCAGGACGTGATCACGCGCGACAACGTGACCGTGAAGGTGAACGCCGTCGTCTACTTCCGCGTGGTGGACGCGCGCCAGGCGGTCGTGCAGGTGGAGAACTATCTGTACGCCACCAGCCAGATCGCGCAGACCACGCTGCGCTCGATCCTGGGCCAGCAGGAGCTGGACGAGCTGCTGTCCGAGCGCGAGAAGCTCAACCAGGCGCTGCAGCAGGTGATCGACCGCCAGACCGAGCCGTGGGGCGTCAAGGTGACCAACGTCGAGGTGAAGAACGTGGACCTGCCGCAGGAGATGCAGCGGGCCATCGCGCGCCAGGCCGAGGCCGAGCGCGAGCGCCGCGCCAAGGTGATCAACGCCGAGGGCGAGTTCCAGGCGGCGGGCCGGCTGGCCGAGGCGGCCGCGGTCATCGGGCGCGAGCCGGCGGCGCTGCAGCTGCGCTACCTGCAGACGCTGGCGGAGATCGCCACCGAGAACAACTCCACGACCATCTTCCCGATCCCGATCGACCTGATGGGAGCGCTGACACAGGCGCTGCAGAAGAAGGCTTGAGCGGCGCCCGGTGAGTCCCGTCTCGGTCCAGCGCATTCCGCTGCCCGTTCCCGCCGACGTGGCGCGCGCGTACTTCGAACACGCGCGCGCCGAGTCGCGCCTGGCTCCGCCGTGGCGCTCGCACGTGCCATGGCTCCCGGGCGAGGTGGTGCGCGAGTACCACGACGCGGGAGAGACCAGCGTGCTGGAGGAGCGCGTCACCTGGCACTCGCCGGGCGGCGCTCCGGCCGTGCTGGTGGAGTCCGCGGTCCAGCTGGCGCTGCAGTGGCGGCATCGCGTGTCACGGCTCGACCTGACGCGCTGGGCGCAGCGGGGCGGACGGCCGCTGCGCGTGGGCATCACGGGCGCGAGCGGCATGCTGGGCCGCGCGCTCACCGAGTACCTCGAGCTGCAGGGCTGCGCCGTGCGGCCGTTCGTGCGCCGTCCCGCAGCGGGCCCGGGCGAGATCTCGTGGGATCCGCGCCGCGGCAAGCTCGACGCGGCGGCGCTTTCGTCGCTCGACGCCGTCGTGCACCTGGCGGGCGCGGGCATCGCCGACGAGCGCTGGACGCCCGAGCGCAAGCGCGAGCTGGTGGACAGCCGCGTGCTGTCCACGGTGCTGCTCGCCAAGCGCATCGCCGAGGCGCGCACCCGGCCGGTCGTGCTGCTGAGCGCGTCGGCGATCGGCATCTACGGTGACCGGGGCGAAGAGGCGCTCGACGAATCCAGCGGCGCGGGCAGCGGCTTCCTGGCCGACCTGGGACGCGCTTGGGAGAGCGCGGCCACGCCGGCGGTGGAAGCGGGCGTGCGCGTGGCTCACCCGCGCATCGGCGTGGTGCTGTGGCCGCGCGGCGGCGCGCTGGCCAAGCTGCTCACGCCCGTGCGCTTCGGCGCGGGCGGCCCGCTGGGCTCCGGCGCGCAGTGGTGGAGCTGGGTGACGCTGCACGAGTTGCTCGACCAGTTGCTGTTCGCGCTCGAGCAGCCGGTCGAGGGCGCGTTCAACGCGGTGGCGCCCGCGCCCGTGCGCCAGCGCGAGATGGCCGCGACGCTCGGGCGTGTGCTGCACCGGCCGTCGATCGCGCCGGCGCCGGCGTTCGTGCTGCGCTGGATCCTGGGCGAGATGGCCGACGAGGCGCTGCTGGCGAGCCAGAACCTCACCCCGCGCGTGCTGGCCGCGGCGGGCTACCGCCACCGCGACCCGGCGCTCGAAGGAGCGCTGCGCGGACTGCTCGGCCGTCCGGGGGCGAGCGCGTGAGCGGCGAGGGGGCGGGCCGCGCGCCCGCGGCACTGCGCTTCGCCCACGTGAGCAAGCACTTCGCCTTCGGCGAGACCGACGTGCTCGCGGTGGACCGCGTGACACTGGATGTGGCGCCGGGCGAGTTCACCGCGATCATCGGGCGCAGCGGCTCGGGCAAGAGCACGCTGCTCAACCTCGCGGCGGGCATCGACACGCCCACGGGCGGCCAGGTGTGGGTGGAGGGCCACGAGCTGTCGGCGCTGTCGGACGACGCGCTCACGCTGCTGCGCCGCCGCACGATCGGCGTGGTGTACCAGTTCTTTCACCTGCTGCCCGGGCTGAGCGTGCGCGAGAACGTGGCGCTGCCGCTGCTGCTCGGGCGCGTGCGCGAGCGCGAGGCGCTGGACAAGGCCGAGGCGCTGCTCGCCGAGGTGGGGCTGGCCGCGCGCGCGAACGCCCGCCCGCACACGCTGTCGGGTGGCGAGATGCAGCGCGCCGCGGTGGCGCGCGCGCTGGTGCACCAGCCGCAGCTGCTGCTGGCCGACGAGCCCACGGGCAACCTGGACACGAAGGCGGCGTCGCAGGTGATCGAGTTGCTCGGCGCGCTGGGCGCGCGGCATGGCGCCACGGTGGTGATGGTGACGCACAGCCGCGAGGCGGCGCAGGCGGCGCGCCGCGTGATCGAGATGCGCGACGGGCGCGTCGTGGCGGACAGCGCCTCGTGAGCCTGTGGCGCTGGCTCACGCTGCGCCCGCTGCTCCGCTCGCCGGGCCGGACGCTGGCGAGCGTGCTCGGCGTGGCGCTGGGCGTTGCCGTGTTCGTGGCCATCCGCCTGGCCAGCGGCTCGGCGCTGGCGGCGTTCTCGGATACGGTGGACGCGGTGACCGGGCGCGCCAACTTACAGATCGCCGCGCGGGCCGACGGCTTCGACGAGCGCGTGTACGCGCAGGTGCGCACGCTGCCGGGCGTCCAGGCGGCCGCGCCCGTGGTGCAGGTGACGGCGCTGGCCGCACCCGCGAGCGCGCTACGCGGCGGCGCCGGAGGCGACGCGTCATCCTACAGCGAGACTCTGTTGCTGCTCGGGCTGGACCCGTTCGTCGAGGCGCCGTTTTTTCGGATGGAGTTGCACGTGGATGACGCCGGCGCTCCGGCCGGCTCCCCGGCGACCCCGGAGCGGCATCAGGCGATGCTTGCCGCCGCCGCGCTGCGATTGCTGGCCGAGCCGCGCACCATCGCCATCACGGGCACGCTCGCCGCGCGCCACGGGCTCGGCGAGGGCGACACGCTGAGCGTGCTGGCCTCCGGCGTGGGCGTTCCGCTCACGGTGGTGGGCGTGATCGAGTCCGAGGCGCTGCAGCAGGCCATGGGCGGCAACGTGGCCATCGTGGACATCGCGACCGCGCAGGAGGTGTTCGGGCGCGAGGGGCGGCTCGACCGCATCGACCTGCTGGTCGCGCCCGCGCGGCGCGACTCGGTGCGCGCGGAACTGGCCCGCCTGCTGCCCGCCACCGCGGCCGCCGAGCTGCCGCAGGGGCGCACGCGGCAGGTGGAGAACATGGTGCGCGCGTTCGCGCTCAACCTGACCGCGCTCTCGTTCATCGCCGTGTTCGTGGCCACGTTCCTCATCTTCAACACCATGGCCATGTCGGTGGTGCGCCGCCGCCGCGACATCGGCGTGCTGCGCGCGCTGGGCATGACGCGCGCCGAGGTGGCGCGGCTGTGGCTGAGCGAGGCGTTCGCCATCGGCGTGGCGGGCAGCGCGCTGGGCCTGCTGCTCGGCGCGGTGCTGGCGCAGGGCGCGCTGCGCGTGGTGGGGCGCACGCTGACCGACCTCTACCTGGTGGCGCAGACCGATCACGTGCGGCTGGACCCGTTCACCATGGGCGCGGGTTTCGCCATCGGCGTGCTGGCCGCGCTGGGATCCGCGCTGCTGCCGGCGCTCGAGGCGGGCTCGACGCCGCCGGGCGCCACGATGCGCCAGGGGCAGCAGCTCGAGGCGCAGCCGCTGCCCCTGCGCGCGCTGACCATTGCGGGGCTGGCGGCGCTGGCGCTGGTGCTGGTGACGGCGCTCTGGACCGCGTACAGCCGCGTCGCCTGGGGCGGGTTCGTGAGCGCGTTCCTGGCCATTGCGGGCTTCTCGCTGCTTGCGCCCATGGCGACCCTGCTGACGTCGAGATGGGCAGCGCCGCTGGCACTGCGGCTGGGCGGCATCGAGGCCGCGCTGGGCGCGCGCGCGCTGCGAGAGGCGGTGGCGCGCGCGAGCACGGTCGTGGCGGCGCTCACCGTGGCGGTGGGCATGCTGGTCGCGCTGCACGTGATGGTGGGCAGTTTTCGCCGCACGGTGGACACGTGGATCACGCAGACGATCAAGGGCGACCTGTACGTGGAACCGGTGGGGCACCGCACGTCGCAGTCCGCGACCGTGCTGCCGCCCGATCTGGTGGAGGGCGCGCGCGCCATTGCCGGCGTGGCGGCCGTGGACACGTATCGCTCCACATCCATGACGGTGAACGGGCTGCTCGCCTTTGCGGTCGGCGTGGACATGCGCGTGCAGCGCGACTTCGGGCGGCTGTCGTTCACGAGCGGCGAGGACGCGCGCACGGTGCTGGACCGCGTGCTGGCGAGTGGCGGCGTCGTGGTGAGCGAGAGCTACGCGCACCGTCACCGCGTGGCGCAGGGCGACGTGATCACGCTGCCGGCGGGCGCGGGGCCGGCGCGCGTGAAGGTGGAGGCGATCCTGTACGACTACAGCACCGACGCGGGCGCGGTGCTCATGGACCGCGGCACGTACGCGAAACTGTGGAACGACGACCGCACCGAGAGCCTGGCGCTGTACGTCCGGCCCGGCGCGAGTGCGGACTCGGTGCGCACGGCGTTCCTCGCGTTGTGCGGACCCGACCGGCTGATGCACGTGACGCCCAACGCGGGACTGCGCCGCCGCGTGCTGGCGGTGTTCGACCAGACCTTCCAGGTGACCTGGGCGCTGCAGGGCATCGCCGTGCTCGTGGCGGTGCTGGGCGTGGTGAGCACGCTGACGGCGCTGGTGCTGCAGCGCGGGCGCGAGATCGGCATGCTGCGCGCCAATGGCGCCACGCGTGCCCAGGTGCGCCGCATGGTGCTGGTGGAGAGCGGGCTGCTGGGCCTTGCCGGGTCGCTGCTGGGCTGCGCGGCGGGCGTGGTGCTGGCGCTGCTGCTGGTGCTGGTGATCAACAAGCAGTTCTTCGGCTGGACGGTGCGCTTCCAGTTGGACCCGGGCGTGATGCTGCAGGCGGTGGGGCTCATGGTGCTGGTGTCGGTGCTGGCCGGG
>JADLGX010000245.1 GCA_020849095.1 Candidatus Eiseniibacteriota bacterium | reverse complement strand
CCTCGAGCAGGTCGAGGCCGGTCGCATTGGGCATGCGGTAGTCGGAGATGATGAGGTCGAATGGCTGCTCGCGGACGGCCTTCAGCCCCTCGTCCACGCTCGTGGCCAGCACCGGATGGTGCCCGATTTCCGTGAGGTGGTGCTCCAGCACCACGCCGACGGACGGTTCGTCGTCGATGCAAAGGATGTTGGACATGACCCTCGCGTTGTCGGCAAGGAGCCTGGAGGGGTTCAGGACTCTTTCGCCGCGGTGAGCTGAGCGTTTCCCGGTGAAACGATCCGTGTCCGCCGAGGCATGGCTCAAGCCATGGCCCACTCTATCCGATACAACGACCAGACGTACACCGCAAGAACCGAGGGGGAACATGCGGATCTCGACCCAGCAGATGCAGCGCAACCTGACGTCCGGATTGCGCGGGCGCATGGCGGCCATCGCCCGCGCCGCAGCCGAAGCCTCGACCGGACGGCGGGTGCGTACCTTGTCCGACGACCCGGTGGATGCCGCGCAGATCATGCGCATGGAGTCGCAGGTGCGCGACATCGACCAGTTCCGGCGCAACGGAACGTTCGCGACCACGAAGCTCGCGACCGAGGACATCGCGCTGACCACCGTGCGCGACGTGCTGCAGCGCGCCAAGACGCTGGCCATGTCCACGACCTCGTCGAATCCCGGCGATCCGGGACGCCTCGCAGCGCTCGCCAGCGTGCGACAACTGAAGGAAGAGGTCATCGCGCTCGGCAACACGCGCGTGGGCAACGAGTACATCTTCGGCGGCGATCGCAGCACAGCGCCGCCCTTCCAGGCCGACGGCACGTTCGTGGGTGACGGCAACACGCGCCAGCTCGCCATCAACGATGGCGTGAACGTCTCGCTGACGCACTCGGGGCAGCCGCTGTTCACGGATGCGATCGCAGGGCTCGAGGACCTGATCCAGCAGTTGCAGACGGGCACGCCGGCCCAGGTATCCGCGGCGATCGGCGACCTCGAGGACGCGACGCAGCAGGTCATGCAGATCCAGTCCGAGACCGGCGCGCGGCTCAAGGACATCCAGGACACCAGCGCGGCGCTGGCCCGCCAGAGCGCGGCGCTGCTCGACCGCCGCGATTCCCTGCGCGACGTGGATCCCGCCGAGGCGATCATCAAGGCGCAGACCGAGCAGGCGGCGCTGGAGCGGGCCTACGCGGTCGTGAGCCGCGTACTGCAGGCCACGCTCACCAACTACCTGAGCTGAAGTCACGCCGCTTCGCGAGGCTCCGTCCGAAAAATCCGGGCGGGGCCTCAAGTTTTTCGCGCGGCCCCCGAAGCTGGCACTCGTTGGTCACATACGGGCAGCCCGGCAGAACGCCGGATGTCGAACATCAGGACCCTAGAAAGGGGAACAGTGCCATGGCGATCAATGACATCACCCTCGCGGGTGGCATGCGCAGCAACCTCGTCTCCCTGCAGACGGTCACCTCGCTGCAGGCACGCACGACGGAACGCCTTGCGACCGGCAAGCGCGTGAATTCGGCCGTGGACGATCCGTCCGCCTACTTCGCCGCGCAGAACCACCGCAACCGCGCGAATGATCTCGCCGCCCGCAAGGACCAGATGGGCGAGGCGATCCAGACCGTGAAGGCCGCGCTCCAGGGCATCGAGGGCATCACCAAGCTCATCGAACAGGCCAAGGGCCTCGCGGCGTCGGCCCGTTCGGCCACCGGCACCGACCGCGCCGCGCTGGCGACCCAGTTCAACGCGCTCCGCACGCAGATCGACCAGATGGCCTCGGACGGCAGCTACAAGGGCACCAACTTCCTCGACGCCGGCTCGCTGACGGTCGACTTCAACGAGGACGGCAGCTCGAGCCTGACGATCAGCGGCTTCGACGCCTCGACGACCGGCCTGGGCATCGCGGCCGCCGCGAACGCGTGGGTGGCCGACACGGACATCGACGTCGCCGTCACCGACATGGACGCGGCGCTGTCCACTCTGCGCGGCAACGCCAAGACACTCGCCTCCAACAACGGCGTCGTGACCGCCCGCCAGGAGTTCACCACCTCGCTGATCAACACGCTCACGGGCGGCGCGGACACGCTGACGGCCGCCGACACGAACGAAGAGGGCGCGAACATGCTCGCGCTTCAGACGCGGCAGCAGCTCGGCATCGTCGCGCTGCAGCTGTCTTCGCAGGCGCAGCAGAGCGTGATGCGGCTCTTCTAGCCGCGGCGCGCGACAGGGAAGTTCAGGGAAAGCAAGGAACCGGTTCCGTGAGGCGCAGGATGCGCCGGCGGCGCCGGGCCCCAGGGAGGGTGCCGACCGGCGGGCTCGAAGGCCACTTCGAGACCCGCCGTCGGCGTTTTGGGCCCTCCGTTTCGCGCGGCCGCCCACTGCGGTTCGCAATCGCGTGAAGTGCTTTTCGCCCGCGCCAACACTGGAGATAACTCACTTTCCGGTCTCACGCCGGGACTCAAGTTTTCACGGAAGCCTCCGACGCTAGGCTCGTCGGCATACTGCCGGCGTCCCGGCAGAAGCCAGGAGAAGGACATCAAGATCCCGAGAAAGGGATAAGCGACTCATGGCCATCAATGACGTCACCCTCGCCGGCGGAATGCGCAACAACCTCGTGTCGCTCCAGAACGTGACCTCGATGCAGGCGCGTACCACGGAACGGCTCGCCACCGGCAAGCGCGTGAACAGCGCCGTCGACGATCCGTCGGCCTTCTTCGCCGCGCAGAATCACCGCAACCGGGCCAGTGACCTCGCCGCCAAGAAGGACTCGATGGGTGAAGCCGTGCAGACGGTGAAGGCCGCTCTGCAGGGTATCGAAGGCATCACCAAGCTGATCGAGCAGGCCAAGGGTCTCGCGGCGTCGGCCCGTTCGGCGTCCACCACGGACCGCGCCACGCTCGCGACGCAGTACGACTCGCTCCGCACCCAGATCGACGAGCTCGCCGGCGACGCCGGGTACAAGGGCACGAACTTCCTGGACAGCGGCGAGCTGACGGTCGAGTTCAACGAAGACTCGTCCTCGACGCTGACCGTGTCGGGCTTCGACGCTTCCTCGAGCGGCCTCAGTCTGACGGCGGCTGCCGGTTCGTGGGCGAGCGACGCGAACATCGACACCGACGTGACCAAGCTGGACGACGCCCTGACGACCCTCCGTTCGAACGCCAAGACGCTGGCCTCGAACAACGGCGTCGTGACGACGCGCCAGGAGTTCACCACGTCGATGATCAACACGCTGACCGGTGGCGCCGATGCGCTGACGGCGGCGGACACGAACGAGGAAGGCGCCAACATGCTCGCGCTGCAGACGCGCCAACAGCTCGGCATCGTCGCCCTCCAGCTGTCGTCGCAGGCCCAGCAGTCGGTCATGCGGCTCTTCTAGCCGAAGCGGATCCCGCGGCGGCGGAAGCGTGAAACGCGCTTCCGCTTCGCGGGTCCATCGAAGCCAGAGAAGTGCGATCCGGAGTGCCGGGGGCGCGAGCCCCCGGTCCTTCCGGAGAGCGCCGGACGCAAATGACTGCGCCCGGCTCCATTCGGTCACGATGACCAGAAAGCAGCGACCTCATGGCACTGCGGCTCACACTGAAACCCAACGAGCGAGCGATCCTCGGTGGAGCCGTCCTCACGAACGGGAAGCATCGTGCCGAACTGTTCGTGGAGACGGAAGTGCCCGTGCTTCGTGGTTCGGACATTCTCAGTCCCTCCATGGTGCGCACCCCGTGCGAACGGATCGTGCTCGCCATCCAGCTGATGTACGTGGATCCGCAGCGCCGACCCGCCCACGCCCAGACGTACCGGGCGCTCGTGGACGACGTGCTGGACGCCAGTCCGAGCTCACGCCGGCTGATCGAGCCGATCGAGGACTGCATCCAGGCGGGCCAGTTCTATCAGGCCTTGAAGCACGGCAAGCAGTTGATCCATTTCGAAAAGGAACTCCTCTCGAATGTTCGCTAGCGCGCGACGCTCCTACGAGTCCGGCACGAAGGCAGCCCCTTCGGGCCGCGAGCTGGAAGCGGCGGCCCTCTTCAAGGCCTCCCGCCAGCTCGAGATGTGCCGTCAGGACTGGACCTCCCCCGACCATGAACGCCGGCTCGACGAAGCGTTGCGCTACAACCAGCGGCTCTGGACCTTCTTCCAGGGCGAGTGGATGGCGGAGGACTGCCTGCTGCCGGCGAATCTTCGCGTCAACCTGCTCCGGCTGAGCGCGTTCGTAGACCGGCGCACGTTCGAAGTGATGTCGAACCCCAAGCCGGACTCGCTCCGGGCGCTCATCGAGATCAACCGGCAGATCGCGGCCGGGCTGTCGGACTCGACCTCCGAGGCCGAGGTTCCGGTCCGGGCGGTCTGACCCCCGCCTCGCGAAATGCAATACGTGTGACTCAAGTCGGGCAGGGATTCGACCGATAATGCCTCTCGAAGGCAGGGGCCTGGACGGCCCGGGACGCCGGAAGCGTCCGCACCTCGCTGACGCACCCACGCAACGATTCATCGTATCGAGGGGAACATGACGATTCGCCCGCCACAGTCCGGCCAGACTCCGCGCACGGCCATTGCCCGCGCGAAGCCCGACGCCGTGCCCGGCCCTCCGCAGCGTCCCGCGGATTCCGGCACTCCCGCTCCCGCCGTCCCGCAGCGTGACGCCGTCCAGATCTCGTCACAGGCCCGGGCGCTCCAGCAGACCGAAGGCCCTTCGCGCGGGGAAGCCGGCGCGCTCGAGCCGGAACGTATGCGCGAGATCCTGAAGCGCATGAGCGACGGCCACTATGACCGTCCCGAGGTTCAGGAAGCCGTCGTCAACCGGATCGCGGAAGAAGCCTGACCCGCCGCATCGAGAACGAGGGATCGAACCGATGAAGTGCCTGGTAGTCGACGACTCTGCCATCACCCGCCGGATCCTGGTGAACAGCCTTCGCACGATCGGCTTCACGAAGATCCTCGAGGCCGGGGACGGCAAGCAGGCACTGGAACTCTGCGACGGAACGGTCGATGTGGTCCTGACGGACTGGAACATGCCCGGCATGGCCGGCGTGGAACTGGTCCGCAGCCTGCGGGCCAATCCCGAGTTCGCATCTCTACCGGTTCTGCTGATCACTTCGCGGAACGGCAAGGAAGACGTGGTGGAGGCGGCGAACGCGGGGATCGATGGGTACATCGTGAAGCCGTTCACGCCGGAGATTCTCAAGCTGAAGATCGAGGAAGTACTCCACCGCGACTCCGCCACGGGGACCGACTAGGTTGTGGTTTCGAGATTGTTGCTTGCGAGGGGCGTGGCCTTCCCGGCCGCGCCCCTTGCGGCTTTCTAGCCTGCCCGCTTGAGCGTCAGCCGCCGCGGGTTCGTGATCCCCGGCGTGTCCACCTTGCGGTCGTAGTACCCGGCCCACGGCTCCGGCAGCTCCACCTTCCAGCGGAAGATGCGCCTCGCGAGGATCGCTTCCGGTGTCAGTGGGGTCTCGGCCAGCCCCAGCACCATGGCCGCCGTCCTGGGGTCGTGGTTCGCCGAGAGCGGCTTGCTGAAGTTGCGCCACGTGACTGTCAGGATCGCCCGCTCGACCACCCCCTGGTGGCTCTTCGAGAACGCGATCGTCTCGCGCTTGTGGTTGGCCCCGTTGTGCCGCAGGTCCTGGTCGGCGGCGTTCACCGGGAAGAGCGGGTTGTCCTTGGTGCGGGCTTCCTTTGAGTTCGTCTGCTCGTGCCGGATCTGGTGGTCCTTCAGCCGCCGCAGCGTCCGCACGTAAGCCGGGTGTTCATCGGAGCGGATCACGGCCGCCTGCGGCTTCGGCATGGCGATCTGGAGCGCCGCCAGCATGCCCAGCTCGACGGCTTTGGGATCAGGCCGGCCGTGG
>JADLGX010000244.1 GCA_020849095.1 Candidatus Eiseniibacteriota bacterium | reverse complement strand
GCTGCTCTGCGTCCAGCCGGTGCTGCTCATGCGCAACGGCTACTTCACGCACGACCGCAGCGGCAACTGGATCGCGCGCGACTACGCCTACAACATGCTCGCGCCGCTCGCGCCCAACTCGTTCATGTTCACGAACGGCGACAACGACACGTTCCCGCTCTGGTACATCCAGCAGGTCGAGGGCTTCCGCAAGGACGTGCGCGTGGTCAACCTGAGCCTGCTCAACACGGACTGGTACATCCGCCAGCTTCGTGACGAGCAGCCCAAGGTGCCCATCACGTTCGACGACCGCATGGTCGACGTGCTCGGCATGGGCGCGGTGCAGGACGACCGGGGCAACTACATCCAGACGAACGAAGTCATGGTGCACCACCTGCTGCAGAACGCGCGCAACGCGGACGGCACATGGAAGAACCAGCCGTACTTCGCGGTCACGGTTCCGGAGCACTACGGCTACGACAACCAGTTCGTGCTCGAGGGCCTCGTCTACAAGGTGCTCAAGGACTCGGTCGGCGCCGGCATCGACGTGGCCGCCACGCGCAAGGCGCTCTACGAGACCTTCCGCTATCGCGGGCTGTTCACCGCCGACGGCTCCAAGGACGAGAAGGTCTACAAGGACGAGAACTCGGAGACGCTGTCGCGCAACTACGCCGCCGCGCACCTCCAGCTGGCGTTCCACTACCGCCGCCAGGGCGATCTCGCCGGTGCGATCGCCGAGATGAACCAGATCGTCAAGGGCTTCCCGGACTTCCCCGAGGTGCAGCTGCCGCTGGGCACGTTCCTCATGGAGACCGGCGACACCGCGAAGGCGATGAGCTTCTTCGCGGACCTGGCCCGCCGCAATCCGAACAATCCCGAGACGCGCTACTACTACGGTGCGTCGCTGGCCATCCAGGGCGACATGGCCGGGTCGCTGCGCGAGTTCGAGGCTTCGATCGCGCTCGATCCGTCCTACGACCAGCCGTACTTCGGCGCCTACACCACGCTGCGCGCCACCGGACAGGAAGAGCAGGCCTTCTCGTACCTGCAGCGCTGGGCACAGCTGAATCCCAACGACCCGCGCGCCGCCGGCATCCTGCAGGCGGGACGCGGAATCCCGGGCGGGTCGCAGGGCGGAGCGGGTTCGCCCCAGCCGCTGCAGCTTCCGTAAGGAGCAGTCATGGCCGTGCATGCGCTGGTGACCGGGGCCGCCGGTTTCATCGGTTCGACGTTGTCCGAACGACTGCTCGCCGACGGCGCGACCGTCACGGGCGTGGACTGCTTCACCGACTACTACGACATCAAGCTCAAGCGGAAGAACATCGAGTCCGCGCTGAAGCACCCGGGCTACCACCTGCTCGAGCTCGACCTGGGCGCCGCCGACCTGGCGGCGCTCCCAAGGGTGGACGTGGTGTTCCATCAGGCGGCGCAGGCCGGCGTGCGGGCGTCGTGGGGCAAGGACTTCACGTCCTACGCGCACCACAACGTGCTCGCCACGCAGCGCCTGCTCGAGCGCTACCGCGACGAGAAGCTGCAGCGCTTCGTGTACGCATCGTCGTCTTCCGTGTACGGCGATGCCGAGCGTTACCCGACCGACGAGGCGCTGCTGCCGCGCCCGTTTTCGCCCTACGGCGTGACCAAGCTGGCCGGCGAGCACCTCGTGCTGCTGTACGGCCGCAACTTCGGCATTCCCGTGTCCGCGCTGCGCTACTTCACGGTGTACGGCCCGCGCCAGCGTCCCGACATGGCGTTCCACAAGTTCTGCAAGGCCATGCTCGCGGGCGACGAGATCCCGGTGTACGGCGACGGCAAGCAGTCGCGGGACTTCACGTTCATCACCGACGCCATCGAGGCCAACGTGCGCGCGTGGCAGCGCAGCGCGCCGCAGGGCGTGTACAACATCGGCGGCGGCTCGCAGGTGGACGTGCTCGAGGCGATCGCGATCCTCGAGGAGGCGCTGGGCGTGAAGGCCAAGCTGCGCTTCGAGCCGCGCCCGCCGGGCGATCCGCTGCGCACGCGCGCCGACGCCACCCGGCTGCGCACCGACCTCGACTACGAGACCAAGGTGGGCATCCGCGAGGGGCTGGCGGCCGAGGCGGCGTGGGCCCGCACGCTGTACGGAGCAGGGGCGTGAGCGGGCAACCCCGCATCTCCGCCGTCATTCCGGCGTACAACGAGGCGGAGAGCCTGCCCGAGCTGCACCGCGAGCTGGTCGCCTCGTTCGACTCGCTGGGCATGCCGTGGGAGATCCTGTACGTGGACGACGGCTCGCGCGACGGCACCGACAAGGTGATCGAGTCGCTGTGCGCCGGCGATGATCGCGTGCGGGGAATCCTGCTGCGCCGCAACTTCGGCAAGTCGGCCGCGCTCGCCACGGGCTTCAAGGAAGTGCGCGGCGAGTACGTGGTGACCATGGACGCCGACCTGCAGGACGATCCGGCCGAGATTCCGCGGCTGCTGGCCCATCTCGACACGTCCGGCCTCGACCTGGTGTCCGGCTGGAAGGTCAAGCGGCTCGACCCCATCACCAAGACGGCGCCGAGCAAGCTGTTCAACCTGGTCACGTCGGCCGTCGCGGGGATCAAGCTCCACGACTTCAACTGCGGCTTCAAGGTGTACCGCCGCGAGGTGGTGGACGCGCTCGAGGTGTACGGCGAGCTGCACCGCTTCCTGCCCGCGCTCGCGCACTGGAGCGGCTTCCGCGTGGGCGAGCTGGGCGTGCATCACCGCGCGCGCAAGTTCGGGCATTCCAAGTTCGGCGCCGCGCGGTTCGTGAACGGCTT
>JADLGX010000243.1 GCA_020849095.1 Candidatus Eiseniibacteriota bacterium | reverse complement strand
TCGACGTGTACCGCGATCCCGAAGCACCCGCGTCGCGGCTGCCCCGGGTTCCGCGCGCGGGCATCACCCTGTCGCGCCACCCCGCGCGCGGGCGAGTCGAACTGGGGGTGACGTGGCCCGCGGCAGGCCCGGCTCGCGTGGCGCTATACGACATCGGCGGGCGCCAGATGCGGTCGCTGTTCAGCGGCACGGTGGCGGGCGGCACGCAGACGCTGAGCCTGGACACCGCCGCGCTTCCGCCCGGGCTCTATGTGGTGAGCGCGGAGGCGGGCGGCCGGCGCGTCACCCGGCGCATGGTCGTGCTTCGCTAGACCACTGCGCTGCTGTTCCGCGGCGCCGCTTCGGGTACAGTGCAGCCCACTCATCCGCCGGGTGCACGCGGAGGGCGTGCGCGACGAGCGCGCGCACCGCGGCGCCCCTGTCGCGCCCCCAGGGAAGCGGGAACGCCACATGCTGGAACGCCTGAGTATTCGGGACCTCGCGCTCGCCGAGCGCGTCGAGATCGTGCTGGGGGACGGGCTGCACGCGGTCACCGGCGAGACCGGCGCGGGCAAGTCGCTGGTCGTCTCCGCGCTGGGGCTGCTGGTCGGGGCGCGCGCCGATGCCGACATCGTGCGCGAGGGCGCGCGGGCGGCCACCGTGGAGGGCGAGTTCCGCCTCGCCGGCGACACCGCGGCCCGGGTCGGCAAGCTGCTCGAGGAGTGGGGCATCGAGTTCGACGGCGAGTTGCTGATCGTGCGGCGTGAAGTGAGCGCGGAGGGCCGCAGCCGCGCAACCGTGAACCAGTCCAGCCTGACGATCGCTTCGCTCAAGCGGCTGGGCGAGTGGCTGCTCGACCTGCACGGCCAGCACGAGCACCAGAGCCTGCTGCGCGACGGCGCCGCGCTGGCGACGCTCGACCGGCTGGGCGGTCTCGAGGAGCAGCGCGCCGCCTACTCCGAGTCGCTCGCCGCGCTGCGCGAGGCCAGTGGCGACCTCGACCGCCTGCGGGAATCGCTCGCCACGTTCGCCGAGCGCCGCGACTACCTCGCGAGCGCGGCGCGCGAACTGGACGACGCGCAACTGCGCGAGGGCGAAGAGGACGAGCTCAAGCTCGAGGCCGCCCGTCTCGCGCACGCGGACCGGCTGCGCGCGCTCGCCTCGGCGGCGCTCGAGCGGCTGTCCGAGGGCGATGCCGCGGCGGCCGAATCCCTGGGCAGCGCGCGCCATTCGATCGAGCAGGCGGCCGCGCTCGACCCCAGCCTGGACGAGCCGCTGGCCGCCATCCAGGAGGCGGCGATCGCTGCGAGCGAGGCCGCGCGCACCCTGGCCGACTATCTCGACCGCCTCGAAGCGGACCCCGCGGCGCTCGAGTCCATCGAGGCGCGGCGTGAGTTGTACGCACGGCTGACCCGCAAGTACCGCCGCTCGGTGAGCGACCTGCTGGCCTGGCGCGAGGAGCTGCGCACGGAGCTCGCGCAGGGCGAGGACGGCGAAGGCTCGCTCGAGCGCGCGCGCGACCGGCGCGCCGCGGCCGAGAAGGCCTGCCGCAAGTCGGGCAAGGCGCTCACCGCCAGCCGCACGGCGGCGGCGCGGGAGTGGAGCGCGCTCCTTTCGAAGGAACTGCGCCCGCTCGGGTTTCCGCACGCGCGGATCGGCTTCGAGGTCGCCCCGCTGGCCGACGGCCCCTCCGGGCAGCCCGGCCCGACCGGACTGGACGACGTCCAGCTGCTGTTCACCGCCAATCCCGGTGAGCCCGCCCGGATCCTCCAGAAGATCGCCTCGGGGGGCGAGCTGTCCCGCGTGATGCTCGCACTCAAGTGTGCGCTGCAAACCCGTGACCGCGTTGACCTTCTCGTCTTCGACGAAGTAGATTCCGGCATCGGCGGTGCCGTTGCGCAGGCGGTCGGGGAGCGACTCCGGAGCCTGGCCGAGCACCGCCAGGTCATTTGTGTCACCCACCTGCCCATGATCGCCGCGCTGGGACGCCACCACCTTTCCGTTTCCAAGGAAGTGGCGAACGGACGGACCACGGCCCGCGTCTCCGCCCTCGAGGCGAAGGACCGGGTCGAGGAACTGGCGCGCATGCTCGCGGGCGAGCGGGTGACGGACACCACCCGAAGGCAGGCGCGCGAGTTGCTCGCGGCGCCGGCCGGCAGGAACCCTTCGTGATCGTACCCACCCGCTCCGAGTTCCATGCACTCGCCAAGACCGGCAAGCTCGTGCCGGTCTACCGCGAGGTGTTCGCCGATCACGACACGCCGGTCTCCGCCTTCCGCAAGATCGACGACGGCCCCTACGGCTTCCTGCTCGAGAGCGTCGAGGGCGGCGAGAAGTGGGGACGGTTCTCTCTGCTCGGCAGCCGGCCCTCACTGGTGTTCATCGCCCGCGGCGAAACCTCCGAGATCCATCGCGGCGGCGTCGTGACCAAGGGCACGCGCCACCCGCTCGAGGAACTGGCCGCGCTTCTGGCCGAGCACCAGGCCGTGGCGCTGCCCGGGCTGCCGCGCTTCTGCGGCGGCGCGGTGGGCTACCTGTCGTACGACTCCGTGCGCTGGTTCGAAAAGCTGCCGCAGGTGGCGAAGGACGAACTCCACGTGCCGGACGCCGTGTTCATGTTCGGCGACGTGGTGAGCGTGTTCGACAACCTCACGCACACCATGAAGGTGGTGACGCACGCGCGCGGGGGAGACGACCCGAACGCCGCGTACGACGCCGCGGTCGCGCGCCTCAACGCCGAGGTGGAGCGCCTGCGCAAGCCGCTCGCGTGGGTGGAGCCGCCGGCGTGGGGCGAGGCGAGCGAACCCCAGTCGAGCGTGAGCAAGGACAAGTTCATGGCGGCCGTCGAGACCGCCAAGGAGCACATCCGCGCCGGGGACATCTTCCAGGTGGTGCTCAGCCACCGCATGAGCGCCGACGTGTCGCAGCCGGCGTTCGAGGGCTACCGCGCGCTGCGCGTGACGAATCCTTCGCCCTACATGTACTTCCTGCGGCTCGGCGACCTGTCGATCGTGGGCAGCTCGCCCGAGGTGCTGGTGCGCCGCACCGACACCACGATCGAGGTGCGCCCCATCGCGGGCACGCGCCCGCGCGGGCGCAACGCCGACGAGGACCGCGCGCTCGAAGAGGAGCTGCTCGCCAACGAGAAGGAGCGCGCCGAGCACGTCATGCTGGTGGACCTCGGGCGCAACGACGTGGGTCGCGTGGCGGAGTACGGCACGGTCGAGACCAACGAGTACCTCACGGTCGAGCGCTACTCGCAGGTCATGCACCTGGTGTCCAACGTGCGCGGACGGGTGCGCGGCGACCTCGCCCCGCTCGACGCGGTGCGCGCGACGTTCCCCGCGGGCACGGTGTCGGGCGCGCCCAAGGTGCGCGCGATGGAGATCATCGATTCGCTCGAGCCGGTGCGCCGCGGCATCTACGCCGGCGCGATCGGGCACTTCGACTACCACGGCAACCTCGACCTGGCGATCACCATCCGCACGCTCGTCTACGCCGACGGACGCGCCTACTGGGGCGTGGGGGCGGGCATCGTGGCCGACTCGCAGCCCGAGCACGAGTGGGAAGAAACCATGAACAAGGGCCGCGCGCTGTGGCTGGCGGTGCAGCGGGCCGAGCGGGGTGCACGATGATCGCGGTCATCGACAACTACGACTCGTTCACCTACAACCTCGTGCAGTACCTGGGCACGCTGGGCGCCGAGGTGCACGTGCGCCGCAACGACCAGGTGACGGTCGCGGAACTGCAGGCACTGCCGCTCGAGGGGTTGCTCATTTCGCCCGGACCCGGCGAGCCGAAGGACGCCGGCATCTCCGAGGAGGCGCTGCTCGCGTTTTCGGGCGTCGTGCCCGTGCTGGGCGTTTGCCTCGGGCACCAGGCGCTCGGCGAGGTGTTCGGCGGCAAGGTCATTCGCGCGCCGCGCCTGATGCACGGCAAGACCAGCCCGATCATGCACAAGGGCCGCGGGCTGTTCGCCGGGCTCGACAATCCGTTCGAGGCGACGCGCTACCACTCGCTCATCGTCGAGCGCGAATCGCTGCCCGCCGTGCTGGAACCGGTCGCGTGGACGCCCGAGGGCGAGCTCATGGGCCTCAAGCACACCGAACACGAAACCTGGGGTGTGCAGTTCCATCCCGAATCCGTCCTGACGCGGCAGGGGCTGAAGCTCATCGAGAACTTCCTGACCCTGTGCCGCCAGCAGAGGAGAGTCCCGCGGTGATCCAGTCCGCCATCGCACGTGCCGTCGCCCACGAGAACCTCTCGCGCGAGCTCGCGCGCGCCACGATGGAACAGGTGCTCGCCGGCGAGGCCACGCCGTCGCAGATCGCCGGCCTCGCGGTGGCGCTCCGCATGAAGGGCGAGACGACGGACGAGATCGGCGGATTCGCCGAGGCCATGCGCCAGCGCGTCCCGCCGCTGCACTCCAAGCGCTCGCCGCTGCTCGACACCTGCGGAACGGGCGGCGACAACGCCGGCACGTTCAACATCTCGACCACGGTCGCGATCGTCGTCGCCTCGTGCGGCGTGGCCGTGGCCAAGCACGGCAACCGCGCGGTCTCGAGCCGCACCGGCAGCGCGGACGTGCTCGAGTCGCTGGGCGTGGGCATCGACCTGACGCCGGTGGACGCCGCGCGGTCGCTGGACATCCTCGGCATCACGTTCCTGTTCGCGCCCAACTACCACGGCGCGCTCCGGCACGCGGTCGGCCCGCGGCGCGAACTGGGCGTTCGCACGGTGTTCAACGTGCTCGGACCGCTCACCAACCCGGCCGGCGCCACGCACCAGCTGCTCGGCGTGTACAGCGACGGGCTCGTGCGGACGCTGGCCGAGGTGCTGCAGTCGCTGGGCAGCGAGCGCGCCATGGTCGTGCACGGGCGCGACGGGCTCGACGAACTGACCGTCTTCGACAAGAACCACATCGCCGAACTGAACAAGGGCAACATCCGCGAGTACGAGGTCGATCCGGCCGCGTTCGGCCTGTCGCACACCGACCGCTCGCACGTGGCCGGCGGCAGCGCGGCCGAGAACGCCGCGCGCACGCGCGCGATCCTGACGGGCGAAAAGGGCGCCGCCCGCGACATCGTGGTGCTCAACACCGCCGCGGCGCTGGTCGTGGCGGGAGTGACCGAAGACATGGCGGCGGGTGTGACTCGCGCGCAGCTGGCCATCGACAGCGGTGACGCCGCGCGCAAGCTGGCCGACATGGCCGCGTTCCGCGGCTAGCAAGGAGGATCGGGTGGACTGCCAGCGCTGCGGCCAGGCCGCGGCCGAGGGCGCGCGCTTCTGCGCCTCGTGCGGTGCGCTTCTCGACCTGCCGCCGGCATCCGCGCCCGCGGAGCCGGCCGGATACCCGGCGCCGGAGAGCGCCCCGGCCGAGGCCGCCCCGGCAGCCGCGGAGCAAGCGTTCGCGCCGGCCGGCTTCATGCCCGCGCCCGCTGCCGCGCCGCGTCCGGAGTACGCGGGCTTCTGGCGCCGGCTGACCGGCATGCTGGTGGACGGGCTGCTGCTGTTCTTTCCCGAGGCGATCCTGCGCGTGCTGCTCGGCCTGCCGGTGCTGTCCTACGAGGACCAGTGGGGGGACTCGCGCGTGCTGCTCGCCGAGGGCACGACCTTTCTGATGGCGGTGCTGTACTGCAGCCTGCTCGAATGCTCGGGCGCGCAGGGCTCGCTCGGCCAGCAGCTGCTGGGCATCCGCGTCACGGACGTGCAGGGCCGGCGCATCGGGTTCGGGCGCGCCGTCGGCAGGCAGTTCGGGAAGATCCTGTCGATCCTCCTGTGCTGCTGCGGATACGCCTTCCAGCTGTGGAACCACAAGCGCCAGACGCTGCACGACATGATGAGCGGCTGCGTGGTCGTGCGCGCGCGCGGGCCGGAGGAGATGTCGTGAGCGATCGCGGAGTGGACTTCCTGGCGCGCATCGCCGCCGACCGCCGCCGCCGCGTGCAGGAGGCGAGCGCGCTCGTGCCCGTCCACGTCCTGCGCTCGCGGCTGCCGCGCACCGAACCCGCCGGCCGGCTCGAGCGGGCGCTGCGGCGCAAGGGCGCCGCCGGCGCGCTGCGCATGCTGTGCGAGGTCAAGCGCGCCTCGCCCAGCAAAGGGATGCTTCGCGAGCACGTGGATCCGGTGGCGACCGCGAAGCTGTACGAGGCGGGCGGCGCCGCGGCGGTGTCGCTGGTGACGGAGCCCGACCACTTCCTGGGCGACCCACAGTGGATGAACGACGTGCGGCCGCACGTGAAGCTGCCGCTGCTGCTCAAGGACTTCGTCGTCGACTCGTACCAGATCGTGGACGCCGCGGCCCGCGGCGCCGACGCCGTGCTGCTGCTGGCGGCGCTGCTGTCCGAGGCGGAGATGGCGCGCTACATCACCGAGGCGCGGCTGCTGGGCCTGGACTCGCTGGTCGAGGTGCACGACGAGGAGGAACTGGCGCCGGCCGTGC
>JADLGX010000242.1 GCA_020849095.1 Candidatus Eiseniibacteriota bacterium | reverse complement strand
TGCCCACGCCGAGCGCGATCCAGACGCAGGACTCGCCGCGCATCTCGCCCGACGGCCAGACGCTCGCCTACAGCGCGACCGATTCCTCGGGCACCGTGCGCATCTGGGTGCGTCCGCTGAGCGCGCTCGTCGCGCAGTCGCTGCCGGGCACCGAGGGAGCCAAGCGCCCGTTCTGGTCGCCCGACAGCCGCTTTCTCGCCTTCATCTCGGGCGGCAAGCTGAAGAAGATCAACATATCGGGCGGGCCGCCGTCGGTGATCTGCGACGCGCCGACCGGATCCGACGGCACGTGGGGCAAGAGCGACGTGATCCTGTTCGACGGCTCCGGGCCCGATCCGCTCATGAGAGTGAGCGCGACTGGTGGGGTGGCGACCGCTGAAGTGAAACCGGACACGGTGAAGGGCGTTCAGCAAGTGGGCTGGCCCGAATTCCTCCCGGACGGCAAGCACTTCCTCTATCTCACCATCCTGCCTTCGCCGACACTGCACGTGGCGGCGCTCGGCTCCGGCAAGGGCAAGGCGCTGGGACCGTGCGAGTCCCAGGTGCAGTTCATCGAGCCGGGCTACCTGCTGTATTCGCGCGGGGGCTCGCTCGTGCTGCAGCCGTTCGATGCGCGCGCGCTCAAGCTCAAGGGCGAGCCGGTGCCCATCGCCGAACAGGTCGGCACGAGCGTCGTGGGTGGCTCCGACTTTCGCGCGTCGAACAACGGCGTGCTCGTCTACTCGACACGCGCCGCGCAGGTGGGGGAACTGGCCGAGCTCGACCGTGCCGGGCGGCTGACCCGGCTTCTCGACTGCCCGCCGTCCGCGCTGTCTCCCATGCTGTCGCCGGACGATCGCCGAGTCACGGTGCGCGCGATCGATCCGCAGACCCGCAGCCGCAACGTGTGGATCCTCGATCGCGATCGCGGCATCTCCACGCGATTCACCTTCGAGCCCAGCAACGAGAACTACCCGTACTGGTCCCCGGACGGCAAGCGCATCGCCTACTGGTCCGACGCGCCGGGCGCCTCGGGTGTGGTCGCCAAGCAACTCACCGGATCGGGCGAGACGGAACTGCTCGCGCCGCTCGCCGACGAGGTGGCGCTCAAGGACTGGTCGGCGGACGGCTCGACGATCTTCCTGGACACGTTCGGGGCGACGGGTTCGGACATCGCCACGCTGGCGGTCAGCGGCGACAAGAAGGTGAAGCCGTTCCTGAACGGGGCGTTCAACGAGTTCTCGGGCCGGCTGTCGCCCGACGGCCGCTATCTCGCCTACGTGTCCGACGAGTCGGGCCGTGATGAGATCTACGTGCAGACCTATCCGGACCGCAGCGAGAAGTGGCAGATCTCGGCGCGCGGTGGCGACGATCCGCACTGGGCCAACGGCGGACGCGAGCTGCTGTACCTGTCACCCGAGCAGCAGATGATGTCCGTGCCGATCACTCTGGCGCCGGCCTTCGCGCCGGGAACGCCCGCGGTGCTGTTCCAGACCAAGATCCTCGGGCCCGGCCAGCAGCGCAATCACTACGCGGTCACCCGCGACGGCGGCACGTTCATCCTGTTCCGCCCGCTGGCCGAGCGCACGCTTCCCACCACCACGGTGGTGCTCAACTGGATGTCGGAGATCGGAAAGAAGTAGCGCCGGCGGTGCCTCAGTGCTTGGGCGCGTCCTCGAGCGGATCACCGAGGATGGACTTGCCCGCGAGCGCGTTCGCCGCGCCCCAGAACGCGATGGCGAGCAGCAGCGCCGTCGGAAGCAGCGCCAGCCCGGCGTACCACGAGCCGAAGTCCAGGGTCGCCGCGGTGCCGCTCAGCACGAGTCCGGTGAACGCCGCGACGACCGTGGCGAGCAGGCCGATGCGCACCACGAGCACGTTGCCGATGACCGTGAAGAACGCGAACAGCACCGCCAGTTTCCACTCGGGCTGCGAGAGGGCCGGCGCGATGATCGAGGACATGGAAAGCAGGGCGGCCACGATGAGCGCGCCCACCGTGTGCCGCACGACGAGCCGCACGATCAGCAGCAGGAAGAGCCACTGGAGCACGCCGAGCACGCAGACCGATCCGGCGTACGACAGGCTCACGCTGGTGTGGCCCGCGCTGCCGATGGCATCGAACATGCCGCCGTTCGCGATCGCCGGCATGCTCCCAAGCCCGAGGCGCGGAGCGAGCGCGTACGTCGCAAGACCGAGTGCGGTGATCGTCGCGCCGAGCGCGACGCCGACGAGCAGGTCGCGCCCGACGAGCGGGTCGCGGAAGCGTCCGGTGAGCAGTCGCGTCCACGAGACGAGCACGCGTGGCCACAGACGGCGCACGTAGGGCTCGAGCGCCACGTAAGCGAACCACATGCCCATGGCGTGCATGAGCGAATGCCCCTGGGCGCGGCCGTGCACGATGTCGGCCAGCACTCCGTTGAGGCCCACCTCGGACAATCGCGTGGCGAACACGCCCTCGAAGATGTTCATGACGAACACGAACACGGCGATACGCGTGGCGCCGCGCCAGTCGCCGCGGCCCGTCTGCAGGTTGCGCATGGCGAAGAAAATCGAGAGCACGTACGGCATGAGCGAGAAGATCAGCGTGATCGGCAGGTCGATCGCCTGCGCCGTCACGGGGCTCAACTTGTCCACGGGAGTGGAGGGCACGCCCCACTTGCTGACCACGGTGAAGTGCGTCAGCCGGCCGCGCGAGGCGCCCATCTGCACGGTCGCGGTGTCCGCGGGATCCCACGGCGACGGTCCGCGCCAGGCCATGGCCGTGTCGCAGAGCGCCGGCACGGGGCGCGCGAGCGCGACGGGCGTGTACGCGGCGCTGTCCATGCCGAATGCGGCGAACCAGCCGTTCCAGTCGGGCCGCCCGCCATTGTGCGCGCGCACGCTGTCCGGCGGCTCGGCCCGCAGGCCGAGCAACTTGCCGTCGGGCGTGAGCAGAACCATCGCGGCGCTGTTGCCGAGCACCGGCGGCTCCATGACTCCGGGGTTCTCACTGTGGATGAACGGCGATTCGATGAGCCTCGGTCCCCAGCGGCGCCAGTAGAACACCCCGGGCTTGGTGCGCAGCGAGTCCTTGGGGTGCGCCGTCTGCCACTCCAGCCACTCGTAGTTCTGCACGAACGTGCCGGCCACGTAACGCGGCAACTGGTCGAACGATCCCGACTTGCGGAGCACGTCCTCCGCGCGCACCTCGAGCGCCGAAGGCGCCTGCTTGAGCGGCGCGAAATCCGGCGCGAGCAGCCACGCACCCACCCCGAGCGCGGCGCACGTGAGCGCGATCAATCCCGCGGCCAGGGCGGGCGACAGTCCGCCGCGATCCGCGGCGTTGGCGACCAGTTCGGGCGAAGGGGTCTCGCCCGCGGCCATGGCGGCCGCGAGCGGATCGCCGCCCGGCAGCGCGCCCAGCACGGCGTACGCCGACGGGGGGCGCATCTCGGGATCGCGTTCGAGGCAGTGCAGGATCAGCCGCTCGACCGCGGGCGTGATGCCGCGCGCAAGAGACGAGGGCGAGGTGATCGAGCTGGATTCGTGCTGCTGGCGCAGGTCGGCGGCGCTCTTGGCGTCGAACGCGCGCTTGCCCGTGAAGAGCTCGTAGAGCACGAGCCCGAGCGAGTAGATGTCGCTGCGCACCGACACGGTGCCGTCGGCGAACTGCTCGGGCGCCATGTAGGCGGGCGTGCCGGCGATCTGGCCGTCGCGCGCCAGTTCCACCGCGAGCCCCGCGAGCCCGAAGTCGGTGATGCGCGCGCGCCCGCGCCCGTCGATCATGATGTTCGCGGGCTTGAGGTCGCGGTGCAGCATGCCGGCTTCGTGCGCCGCGGCCAGCCCCAGCGCCACCTGGCGCGCGATCTCGACGGCCTTGTCTTCCGTCGGCCGGCCCATGCGGCGCAGCACCGCGGCCAGGTCCTCGCCGTCGATGTACTCCATGGACAGGAACACGTGCCCGTCGGCCTCGCCGATGTCGTACACGCGGCACACGTTCGGGTGCGCGATCTGCCGGGCGACGCGCACCTCGTTGCGAAAGCGCGCCAGTTCGCGCGGCTCGGTGGCGACGCCGGGAGGGAGGAACTTGAGCGCGACCGACTGCCCCAGTTCGAGGTCGTCGGCGCGGTAGACCTC
>JADLGX010000241.1 GCA_020849095.1 Candidatus Eiseniibacteriota bacterium | reverse complement strand
CGCGCCCGGCGAGGTGAACCTGATGGAAAAGATCCTCGACTGCGCGCGCGCCTACGCCACCGAAGGCGAGATCCGCAACGCCATGCGAGAAGTGTTCGGCGACTACGTGGAGTCGGCGGAGTTCTAGAAGCGCGTCATTCGAAACGCGAATGGCCGCGCCTCCCTCGGGAAGCGCGGCCATTTCGCATTCGGGCGGCTCACCGGTACAGCGACTTGAGCGAGCCCCATGTGCGGTTGCGCGCGGGCGTCGCCGCGGGGCAGATCGGCATGCCGGTCGTGCCGCCCTGCCACGTGACGAAGTTCCGGTCGAGCGGGTTGGTGATGTAAGCCATCCGCAGGTTCGGCGTCAGATCCGAGAACACCTCGAGCGAGTTGAACACGAGACAGGCAGGAACGCCGCACCCACCACAGCTTCCAGGTCCGACGGATTTCGCGTGAGAGAGGAACACCGTGCAAAGGTAGAACTCGACGCCGGGGTCGTCGTATTCGAGGCCACCATAGGCGGGACAGTGGATCGTCAACCGCGTCCTCTCGGGTGAAACGCCGGATGGGGACCACAAGACGGTGAGCGGCGGCAGGCCGAAGATCGCGGCGCACTGCGGTCCCTCATCAGTCCATGTGGCCTGGATCCCACCGGGCCTGCAGGCGGCAGTTCCGCTCGCGCGCCACCAGGACGGCAGGATGTCCTGCCCAGTCACGATGTCGAGCGTCGCGGTCGCGGCGAGGGGGTAGGAATAGACGCCCGCAGTCGAAAAGCGAGTACTGAGCACGAGCTCGTCCACATCCGTGTTCGTGTTGCACGCGAACTGCTTGTTCGCGCTGCCCGCGGTTCCGCATGCATCCCAGCTCAGGTTGAGCCCATTCGCGTGCGTGAGCGGAGCCATCAGCGTGAGCAGTGCGCCGGCAAGGGCGAGTAGACGACCTTGGCGAGACATGGATCCTCCTGAGGCAGTCCTGGGGTGTTCCGCGTCGACCATCCGACGTGGGACGCCGGGGACCTGTGCCGGCAAGTGTACTCCGCTGTGGCCGTCTCGGAGCGGCACCTCTTCTGGCCCAACGACTCATTTATGGTGCGTGGGGCTCTGCCGTCAGATCAACCACGCCGTGAATGATAATCATCCAGAGCTTGAAGATCCCCGCGAGCCGTCGAAGGGTCGCTCACGGAACTGCTCTTGGTTCAGAACGGCCCTCGTCGTGGCCGGCCAAGGCAGACCGGAATGCGCACTTTGATCGCGGCGAGAGTGGCTCGCCCCGGATGTGCTGGCGGCGCCGTGGTGGTGCGTACTCTGACCGAAGTTCTCGCCTGGCGTCCGCCGCTCCCGGCTCGCCAACCTTGACCATGCTTCGCGCCGCCCGGTAGCTTCGCTGCGCTCAGTGCGTCTTCCCCCCACCCGGAGACTCCATGGACAGCCAGCTGCTCACCGGATTGGCCGCAGTGGCCGCTGTGGTCGTCGTGGCGATGATCGCCCGCGGCGCCTCAGGCAACAGGCCGGAGGCCGGCAGCTCGCCGACAGATCGTCGCGACTCCGTGTCCGAGGGCGCCATGCCCGAGCCCGAGATGCTCGACCGCGAGCACGAAGGGTCCGAGGAGTTCGAGGGCGACGAGGACGACGCCGAAGTGGTGGCGATCACCTCCGACAACTACGCCATCGTGCCCGACACTCACGCGGTGCGGCTGGTGCCGCCCGACGAGAGCGGCGAGGCGTGGAAGCCCGGCCCGGCCAACCGCCGTGGCGCGCTCGCGCAGGGCATGAGCTGGCACGCCGGCGACTTCACGGGCGCGCGCGTCGTGCGCGGCGCCGCCGACGAAGGCCCGTGGCGCATGGAGGCGATGGGGCGCGACGGCGAGTACACCGCGTTCATCTTCGAGACGCGCGACGGCGCCGACGCGGCGCTGCAGGTGTTCGAGTCGCGCGGCGTGGTGAGTATCGGCACGGACGAGGACGGCAATCCCTCGCCGCCCTCCGCGGAGCAGTTCGAGGAGGCGCGCCGCGTGTTCCTCGAGACCGAGGCCGAGCTGACCATGGACGATCCGGAGGAGCGCCCGTGAGCACCGGCAACTTCGGGTTCGAGGCGGACTTCTACAAGGGCCTCATGGCCGAAGCCGGCGTGGCGCCCAAGCGCATGCTGGTCATCGGTTGCGGCGCGGGCGTCGAGGTGGCGCACCTGGCCGACGCGACCCAGTCGCTCGTCATCGGCATCGACCTCGAGGTGGACCCGCGCTGGAAGAAGCCCAACGTGCTGCTGCTGCGCGCGGACGCCCAGAAGATGCCGTTTCGCGACGGCGCGTTCGACTGCGTCTACTGCTACCACGTGCTCGAGCACGTGCCGGCGCCGCCCAAGGCCATCGCCGAGGCGCGGCGTATGCTGCCCGCGCAGGGGGCGGGCTACTTCGGCACCCCCAACAAGACGCGCTTCGTGGGCTACATTGGCGGGCGCGCGACCACGTGGGAAAAGGTGTGGTGGAACCTGATCGACTGGGGGCGCCGCCTGCAGGGGCGCTGGTCCAACGAGCAGGGGGCGCACGCGGGATTCGCTTCCGAGGAGTTGTCGCGGTTGCTCGGCGCTTCGTTCGAACGCGTCGAGAGCGTGGATCTGCCGTACTACCTGGGCAAGTACCCCAGGCTGGCCGGTTTCTGGCGGCTCATGTTCCGCATGGGGCTGGCGCGCTTCGTGGCGCCGTCCGTGTATTTCCGCACGCGTTGCCGCGCAGCCGCGGCGCCGCAGCGTTGACGAGGGAGTGACCATGCAGCGCAAGATTCGCGTACTGGTGGGCAAGCCGGGACTCGACGGGCACGATCGCGGAGCCAAGGTCGTGGCGGCCGCGCTGCGCGACGCCGGCATGGAAGTGATCTACACGGGGCTGCACCAGACGCCCGGGCAGATCGTCGAGGCCGCGGTGCAGGAGGACGTGGACGTGGTCGCGCTGTCGGTGCTGTCGGGCGCGCACATGACGCTGTTCCCCGAAGTGCAGCGGCTCATGAACGGCGCCGGCATCGGCGACAAGCTGCTCACCGGCGGCGGCATCATTCCCGGTGACGACGTGCAGGCGCTGATCGACCAGGGCATCGGCCGGCTGTTCGGCCCGGGCTCGTCCACGGTGGACATCGTCGCGTACATCCGCGCGTGGTACTCGGACAAGTTCGGCGCCGACGCGCTGCCGCCGCTGCCGCCGCCGCCCGCGCGTCCCGAGCCCGTCGTGGGATCGGGCGACCTGCCGATGCCCTCGCTGGCCCGCCTCGACGCGCATCACGCGCGCGCGGCCCGCGCGGCCAAGGCGAAGGCGAAGCCGGTGAAGAAGGCGAAGCCCGCGGCGAAGAAGGTCGCGAAGAAGAAGGCCGCGCCGGCGAAGAAGAAGCCGGCGAAGAAGGCGGCGCCGAAGAAGGCGAGAAAGCCCGCCAAGAAGAAGCCGGCGG
The DNA here is from genome assembly GCA_020849095.1 of Candidatus Eiseniibacteriota bacterium. Lineage (GTDB taxonomy): Bacteria > Eisenbacteria > RBG-16-71-46 > RBG-16-71-46 > RBG-16-71-46 > CAIXRL01. The sequence goes on along the minus strand of JADLGX010000241.1, from coordinate 1,536 downwards.
CGAAGAAGGCCACCCCCGCCAAGAAGAAGCCGGCCGCCAAGAAGGCGGCCAAGAAGGCCGCGTCTGCTTCGAGAAAGCCCGCGCGCCGCTAGGCGCGAGGATCCCGCGTGAGCCGACTGACCGAACCCGACCTGCCGATCGCCAGCCGCCAAGGGCTGCCGTTCCTGGTCGAGCACTGGTACCTCGGTTCGCGGACGCGCCGCTACATGATGGTGCGGCGCTTTCGTGAAGTGCTCGAGCACGCCGACCTGCGTCCCGGCCTGCGCGTGCTCGACCTGGGCTGCGGCTGGGCTTACGGCACGCACTGGGCACGCACGAGCGGCTGCCAGGTGGCGGGCATCGACCTGGGCTGGGACCAGCTGCTGTGGGCGCAGAAGAGCATCGCCCCGGGGCTCAACCTGATGCAGGCGAACGCCAAGGCGCTGCCGTTTCCCGACGCCTCGTTCGATCGCGCGGTGTCGGTGGAAATGATGGAGCACGTTTTCCGCCCCGACCGCCCGCAGGTGCTCTCCGAGATTGCGCGCGTGGTCAAGAAGGGCGGGCGCGTCGCCATCTCCACCCCGAATCCCGACTCGCCCATCGAGACGGTCAAGCGCGTGGCGGTCAAGTGGCCCGCGCTGCGCCGCGCGCTGCCCTCGTCGTGCTTTCCCGAGGCCGAGGACGACGCGGGCGAGTACCACCCGTACCGCTATCACCATCCGCTCGTGCCGGCCGAACTGATCGCCGGGCTCGAGAGCGTGGGCATTCGCGTGCAGGGCACCAAGAGCTTCCTGTGGGTGCTCAAGACGCTTCCCGACGCGCTGCTCGGCGTGGGGCGCGGGGCCGAGGCGGTCGCCGAGGCGCTGCCGCTGGTCAACCGCGCGGGCGCCACCACGCTGGTGTGGGGCGAGAGGATCTGACCGCGTGACCGCGCGCCGTTTCGTCCTGGCGCTCAACGGCAGTCCCGCGCGCGACGGCAGCGTGTCGCGCATGCTGGCAGCGCTGGGCGAGGGCGTGCGAGACGCGGGCGGCGAGTACGAAGAGCTGAACTGCTTCGACCTCATCGTGCGCCCCTGCATCGCGTGCGGGCCCGACGCCACCAGCGGGTACTGCATCTATCACGACGACATGGACCGCGTGTACGCCGCCATGGAGCGCGCGCACGCGATCGTGGTCGGCTCCCCGGTGTGGTTCGACACCGTGAGCGGCCCGCTCAAGATGGTGATCGATCGCTGCAACTGCATCACTCCGCTGGTCACGCTGCCCTCGGGCGCCGAGGCCCTGGTGCCCCGGTGGAAACGCACCCGGCGCGGCGTGTTCGTGAGCGCCTGCAGCACCGAGCACACGGCCGAACTTGCGGAACGCACGGTGCGGGGCTTCCTCAAATGGGTGGGCGCCCGCTGGGAAGAAACCCTTCTCTGGCAACATGGGGACAACAAAGCGGGCAGTGTGGCCGATGATCTGGTGCAACGGGCTCGCGCCACCGGCCGCCGGCTGGTGGAATCCGCGCCGCTCGAACCTCAGTAGGGAGGCCTCTCGTGAACGCACTCCTGCTCG
>JADLGX010000240.1 GCA_020849095.1 Candidatus Eiseniibacteriota bacterium | reverse complement strand
CACATGCGCGGGGATCTCGCCTACGACGCGGTGCTGCTGGGCCAGGGCTCCGCGGTGCCGGCGGAACCGGGCATGGGGCAGAACACCTGGCGCTCCTCCGGCCTGATGCACTACTGGCACATCCAGCAGCGCCGGCCCGCCACGCCGCAGGAGGCGCGCATGGACGCGCTCATGGACGCGATCGTCCACGACACGCACGAGCCGGCCCGCAAGGCGGCCTGGCGCGAGCTGATGGGAATCGTGAACGACCAGGCGTGGATCGTCTGGCTGCCGACGCAGGTCATCCGCGTGCCGGTGCGCAGCCGGTTCGGAAACGTCCAGCCGAGCCCGATGCCGCACCGCATCCTGTGGAACATCGACCGCGTGTTCGTGAAGCGCGCGGCCGCGGGGCGCTGACCGGGCCGGATGCGCACCTACGTCCTTCGCCGGCTGCTGCAGGTGGTGCCGCTGCTGCTGGGCATCTCCGCCCTCACGTTCCTGCTGCTGCAGCTGGCGCCCGGCAGTTTCGTGGACTCGCTCGCCGAGAATCCGCAGGTGTCGCCCGAGCTGCTCGAGCGCATGAGCCGGAACTTCGGGCTCGACCGGCCGTGGTACGTGCAGTACGCCCTGTACCTGAGGAACATCTTTCTCCGGCTCGACTTCGGGCAGTCGTTCTCCTACCACCAGCCGGTGTTCGAAGTGCTGCGCCACGGCATGTTCAACACGCTCGTTCTGGCGGTGGCCGGAGCGCTCGTGACCTGGGGACTCGCGATCCCGCTCGGAGTGATCGCGGCCGTGCGCCAGGACAGCTGGGTGGACCGGTCGCTGTCCGTCGCCGCGTTCGTGTGGCTGAGCATTCCCGAGGTGCTCTCCGGGCTGCTCCTGCTGATGGTCGCGTACGAGACCGGCTGGTTCCCGATCGGCGGCATGCGCGACATCGACTTCGACCGCCTGACGCCGGCGGCGCGGCTCCTCGACCTCCTGCGCCACCTCGCGCTGCCGGCGCTGGTGGTGGGGCTCATCCCGCTCGCGAGCCGCATGCGGCAGATGCGCGCGAGCCTGCTCGACGTGATGCGGCTCGACTACGTCACGACGGCGCGCGCCAAGGGCCTGCCGGAGGGCCGCGTCGTGATGCATCACGCGCTTCGCAACGCGCTCAACCCGCTCATCACGCTGTTCGGGTTCACGCTCGGCAGCCTGCTCTCCGGCTCGTTCGTGGCCGAGTACATCTTCAGCTGGCCGGGGCTGGGTTCGATCACGATCGAAGCGATCCAGCGCCAGGACCAGTACCTCGTCATGGGTGCCGTGCTCATGGCGAGCACGATGCTCGTGCTGGGCAACCTGGTGGCCGACCTGCTGCTGGCGGTGGCCGATCCGCGGATCTCGCATGACTGAGCGCGCGAGCGGCGACGCCGGCGGGCTGACGGCGCTCTCGCCCGGCCGCCTGGCATGGCGCCGGTTCCGGCGCAGCGCGCTGGCCATGTGGGGAGCGCGGGCGCTCCTCGCGCTGTACGCGCTGGCGGTGCTCGCGCCGTTCGTCGCGCCATACGCCGAGAACGACATGGACCGCGGACGGTTCTTCCACCCGCCGACGGCCGTCCACTGGCGCGATGGAGCCGGGCGCTGGCACCCGGGCGGGTTCGTGTACGCGACCCAGCCGGTGGGCGAACGCGACCGCTCCTTCGCGCCCGACCGCTCGCGGCCGCTGGAGCTGCGCTGGTTTCCGCGCGGCGCGCCGTACCGCCTGCTGGGCGTGATCCCGGCCGACCGCCACCTGTACGGCGTGGACGCGCCGGACCGCGTGTACCTGCTGGGCGCAGACGGGCTCGGGAGGGACGTGCTCTCTCGCGTGCTCTACGGGGCGCAGGTCTCGCTCACCGTGGGGCTCGTCGGGATCCTGATCTCGTTCTCGATCGGGCTGCTGCTCGGCGGGATCTCGGGGTACTTCGGAGGCTGGGTGGACGAGGTCCTCATGCGCGCCACCGAACTGCTCCTGAGCATTCCCGGGCTCTACCTGATCGTGGCGCTGCGCGCGGTGTTCCCGGCCGAGCTGTCGAGCCGGCAGGTGTACCTCGCCATCGTCGTGATCCTGGCGTTCATCGGCTGGGCGGCGCTGGCCCGCGTGATCCGCGGCATGGTGCTGGGCATCCGGCGCGCGGAGTACGTGCTGGCCGCCGAGGCGCTCGGCATGAGCCGCATGCGCATCATCGTGCGCCACATCCTGCCCAACACCTCGTCCTTCGTGATCGTCGCGGCGACGGTGGCCGTTCCGGGCTACATTCTCGGGGAGGTGTTCCTGTCGTTCCTGGGCATGGGCGTGCAGGAGCCGTCGGCATCGTGGGGCAACATGCTGGCCGCCGCGCGCAGCTACAGCGTGCTGACGCGCCATCCCTGGGTGCTGTTCGCTCCGGCTGCCGCCATCTTCGTGACGGTCATGTCCTTCAACGTGTTCGGTGACGGGCTGCGCGACGCGCTCGATCCACGCAAGGTTCCGGGAGGCAAGGGATGAGCGAGCCGCTGCTCGAGGTGCGAGACCTTCAGACGCACTTCTTCACGGACGACGGCGTGGTGCGCGCGGTGGACGGAGTGTCGTTCGAGCTGTTCGCGGGCGAGACGCTGGCCGTGGTCGGGGAGTCCGGCAGCGGCAAGAGCGTGACCTCGCTGTCCATCCTGCGGCTCATCGCGAGCCCGCCGGGCCGGATCGTCGCCGGCTCGATCCGGTTCCGCGGGGAATACCTCCTGCAGCTGAGCGACGAACGGATGCGCGCCATCCGCGGTCGGCAGATCTCCATGATCTTCCAGGAGCCGATGACGTCGCTGAATCCCGTGCACACGTGCGGGGCGCAGATCGCCGAGGTGGCCGAGCTGCACGAGAAGCTCGCGCCCGCCGCGGCTCGCCAGCGCGCGGTCGAGATGCTCGAACTGGTCGGCATTCCCTCGCCCGGCCAGCGCGCCAACGAGTACCCGCACCAGCTCTCGGGCGGCATGCGCCAGCGCGTGATGATCGCGATGGCGCTGGCCTGCCGGCCGGCGCTGCTCATCGCCGACGAACCCACGACCGCGCTCGACGTGACGATCCAGGCGCAGATCCTGGAGCTGCTGCAGCGGCTGCGGCGCGAGCTGGGCATGTCCGTCCTGCTCATCACGCACGACCTCGGCGTGGTGGCCGAGAACGCCGACCGCGTGGCCGTCATGTACGCCGGCCAGGTGGTGGAGTACTGCACCGTGCGCGAGGCATTCGCGCGCCCGCTCCATCCGTACACCGCCGGCCTGCTCGCCTCGCTTCCGAGGCTCGGGGAGCGGCGCGAACGCCTGCGAGTGATCCCGGGCAACGTGCCCAACCCGGCGCGGCATCCCGCCGGCTGCCGCTTTCATCCGCGCTGCCCGATCGCACAGGACCGGTGCCGCACGGAGGTTCCGCTCGCGCAGGACATGGGCGACGGCCATCTCGTCCGCTGCTGGCGGGCCGCGGAGATCGCCGCGGGCGCCGTCCTCCCGGTGGGCGGGGAGGACGCCCGATGAGCGAGCGCCTGCTCGAGGTCCGGGACCTGCGCGTCCATTTTCCGGTGCGGACCGGTGTCTTCTCCCGCGTCACCGGGCAGGTCCGGGCGGTGGACGGGCTGTCGTTCGACGTCATGCAGGGCGAGACCCTGGGGCTGGTCGGCGAGAGCGGCTGCGGCAAGACCACCACCGGGCGCGCGCTGCTGCGGCTCGTCGAGCCCACGTCGGGGAGCGTGAAGTTCGAGGGGCGGGAAGTGACGACGCTTCCCCGCGGCGAGCTGCGCGCCATGCGCCGGCGCATGCAGATCGTCTTCCAGGACCCCTATTCGAGCCTGAATCCCCGGCTCACGATCGGCAGCATGCTGGGGGAGGCGCTCGAGATCCATGCGCTCGCTCGTGGCGAGGCGGCTCGCGAGCGCATCGCCGAGCTGCTGCGGCTGGTGGGGCTGTCGCCCGATCACGCCCGGCGCTACCCGCACGAGTTCTCGGGCGGGCAGCGCCAGCGCATCGGCGTCGCGCGCGCACTGGCTGTGGAGCCGCGCTTCATCGTGCTCGACGAGCCGGTTTCGGCGCTCGACGTGTCGATCCAGGCGCAGATCGTGAACCTGCTCCAGGAGCTCCAGCAGAAGCTCGGGCTGACCTACCTGTTCGTGGCGCACGACCTCTCGGTGGTGGAGCACATCAGCACGCGCGTGGCCGTCATGTACCTCGGGCGGATCGTCGAACTGGCCGACCGGGACACGCTCTACCGGGATCCGCGCCATCCCTACACGAAGGCGCTGCTGTCCGCCGTTCCGGTGCCCGACCCGGCCCGCCGTTCCGGGCGCATCCTGCTGACCGGGGACGTTCCCAGTCCCGCCCGTCCGCCGTCAGGCTGCCGCTTCCATCCGCGCTGCCCGCTGCTGCGCGCGGACGACGGCAAGCGCCCGCGCTGCCAGGGCGAGGATCCCGAGTGGCGTGAGGTCGGGCCGGGGCACTGGGTCGCCTGTCACTTCGGATGACCTGCGGCGGGGCATTCGCCCCGCCGGAACGGGCATTTCCCCCAACCCCAGCGGTCGCGCCGTGCGCGGTCGGCATGCGCGCAACGCTCGGGCATGCGCAAAGCACGGCACACGACCGTTCGGGGCGCGCACTGGTGCGGGGTTTCGCGCATGCCGTCACCCACTCGCAAGCACATGCGGGTGCGGAGAAGCTTTCGCGGCTGACGGCACCGCACTTGCGATGGGTATTCAGCGAAGCCGGAACGGAGCAGTCGCCCGCACCCGAGGATCGGTCGGACAGGGCGCCGTGAAGGCCACAACTGAATAGATGTGTTCCCTGCGCTTCTCGTGCTTGGCTGTCTACGGGCTGATCCCCCTATCGCGAGCGAAGGAGTCTGCGGACCTGCACACGGTTGTCGCGGGGAACGTTTTCGGGCCCTGAGTCCGGCGGCGCACTTGGCCTCCGTGCTCGACTCACGCGACCGCGGGTCAGGGCCCATGAAGTCCCACCACCGCGTCCCCATGGGGGCGCGGTGGTTTTCTCTTTGCCCCCGTGGGACTTCCGCCGTTCCTCCGGCGCCGTGGCCGTTGACCCTTCACGGCCGGGACTGTTAGCGTGCGTGCCCTGCGCAGCGGGTTCGCCGCCGTCGCATCGTCCGCCGAGTGAGGGTTCATGTCGGAGCACCGCCCGCGTCTTTCTTTGGGGTTGCTGGAAACGCGGGGGTGGGTCGCGGCCGTCGAGGCCGCGGACGCCATGGCCAAGTCGGCGAACGTGACGGTGTCGCGCTACGACGTGACGCGTGATGCGCGCATCACGATCGTGGTTCGCGGACCGCTGGCGGACGTGGAGGCGGCCGTCGAGGCCGGCGCCGCGGCCGCCCGCGCGGTCGGAGAGCTGCTGCGGGGACATGTGATCCCCGCCCCGGATCCGGCGCTGGAGTTCATGCTTTCGAAGGACTGACCCTCGGGCGGTCCGTGACGTGGTTCCCACATCAGCTGCAGCAGGAGGAAGCGATGCAGGAAGAAGCCCTGGGCCTGATCGAGACGCGCGGTTTCGTCGCGATGGTCGAAGCGTCCGACGCGATGGTGAAGGCGGCCCGCGTGACGCTGGTGCACTACGAGAAGATCGGCGGCGGCTACGTGACGACCGTCGTGCGTGGCGACGTCGCCGCCGTTCGTGCCGCGACCGAAGCCGGCGCCGCCGCTGCCGCAAAGGTCGGCGAAGTGGTCTCGGTGCACGTCATCCCGCGTCCGCACGGCCAGCTCGAGGACGTCCTGCCGATCCGCGTCGCGGCTCCCGCCGGCAAGAAGTAAGTCATGCTGCTCGCACAGGTGCTCGGCACGGTCGTGTCGACCCGCAAGGACGCCGGACTTTCGGGCCTCAAGCTCATGCTCGCGCGCGAAGTGGACGGCCAGTTCAAGCCGGCCGGCAACTTCGTCGTGGCGGTGGATGCGGTCGGCGCGGGCTCCGGGGAGATCGTGCTGATCGCCGCGGGGTCGTCCGCCCGGCTCACCGAGACCACGAAGGACCGTCCGGTGGATCACGTGATCTGCGGAATCGTGGATGCGGTCGAGGTGGACGGCAAGGACGTCTACCTCAAGAGCCTCGGCGTGAAGGGCTGATCCCATGGCCCTCGACCCGAGCCGGATCCAGTCCATCGTCGCCGAGGTGCTCGACAACCTCGAGCGCGGCGGAGGGGATGGGGCGCAGCCGCTGGGCGTGCACGCCACGCTCGACGAGGCGGTGGCCGCGGCGCGCCGGAGCTTCGAGGCGTTCCGCGACGTGCCGCTCGAGGTGCGCGGACGCATCATCGCGTCCATCCGCGCGGGGCTGACCGGCCATCTCGAAACGCTCGCGACGCTGGGCGTCGAGGAGACCGGACTCGGCCGCGTCGAGGACAAGATCGTCAAGAACCGCCTCGTGATCGACAAGACGCCCGGCATCGAGGACATCGAGGCGTCGGTCTGGACGGGGGATCACGGGCTCACCCTGGTCGAACGCGCTCCGTACGGCGTGATCGGCGTGATCACCCCGGTGACCAACCCTTCCGACACGATCATCAACAACGGCATCTCGATGATCGCCGGGGGCAACACGGCGGTGTTCTGTCCGCACCCCAGCGCCCGGCGCATCTCGACGTTCACGATCGACCAGATCAATCGCGCCGCCCGCCGCGCCGGAGCGCCACTGCCGCTGCTGCATTCGGTCGCGGAGCCCACGCTCGAGATCGCCAAGGCGCTGCTGCGCCATCCCGGCACCCGGCTCAACGTGGTGACGGGCGGGCCGGGAGTGGTCAAGGAGGCCATGGCTTCGGGCAAGAAGTCCATCTGCGCCGGCCCGGGCAATCCGCCGTCGGTCGTGGACGAGACCGCCGACCTCGAGCAGGCCGCCCGCCACCTCGTGATGGGCGCATCGCTCGACAACAACATCATCTGCGTGGACGAAAAAGAGATCATCTGCGTCTCGATCGTCGCGGACCGGCTCAAGGAGCTCATGTCGCACTCCGGCGCGGTCGTGCTGCAGCCGCACCAGACCGAGATGGTGCGCAAGCTGGTCATGGAGTACGAGAAGGGCCCGCGCAAGCACGGTGGGGTGAACAAGAAGTACGTCGGCAAAAACGTGGATGTGATCCTGCGCGACGCGGGGATTCCGTGCGATCCGTCCAAGCGCCTCGCGCTCTGCGAGGTGGACGGCGACCACCCGTTCCTGTGGACCGAGCTCATGATGCCGGTGCTGCCGCTCGTGCGCGTGCGCAACGCGGACGAGGGGATCGACTTCGCGGTCGAAGTCGAGCACGGTTATCGCCACACCGCTTCCATGCATTCCCGCAACATCGACATGCTCTCGAAGATGGCGCGCGCCATGGACTGCTCCATCTTCGTCAAGAACGGCCCGCACGCCGCCGGCCTCGGCTGGAACGGCGAAGGCCCCACCAGTTTCACCATCGCGAGTCCCACGGGCGAAGGCATGACGACCGCGCGCAGCTTCACGCGCCTGCGGCGCTGCACGCTCAAGGACCGCTTCCGGATCGTATGACCCACGTCGCCATCGCCGCCATCGAGACATCGAGCATCGCCCAGGGAATCGTCGTGGCCGACGCCATGGTCAAGCAGTCCGAGGTGGACGTGCTCGAGGTGAGCACGCTGTCGCCGGGCCGCTACTGGATCCTGATCGGCGGCGAGGTGGCCACCGTGCGCTCCTCGCACCGGCGGGGTGTCGAAGTCGCCGCCGACACGCTGCTGGACCAGTTGTTCATCCCGCAGCTGCACGAGGGCGTGATGGCGGCGCTGCGCGGGCTCGTGGCGGCGAACACCGACGACGCGTTCGGCGTGATCGAGACGCTGACCGCGGCCTCGGCGATCCTCGCCGCGGACGTGGCGGTCAAGGCGGCCGACGTGACGCTGCGCGACCTGCGGCTGGCCAACGGCATCGGCGGCAAGGGCATCGTGACGCTCTCGGGTTCGGTGAGCGCGGTGCAGGCCGGCATCGCGGCCGGCAAGGTGGACGCGCAGAAGCGCGGACTTCTCGCCCGTTCGGTGGTGATCCCGCGGCTCGATCCGCGCCTGCGCGACCGGCTGCGCTGATGCACTTCGCGCGCGTGATCGGCACGGTGGTCTGCACCGAGAAGGTCCCCGCCTGGAAGGGGCAGCGGCTGCTGCTGGTCCAGCCCTCCGACTCCTCGGGCACCCCGACGGCCGCGCGCCCCCTGGTGGCGCTGGATTCGGTCTCGGCCGCCCCCGGTCAGCTGGTCTTCTACGTCCGGGGCCGCGAGGCCTCGACGATCCTGTCCAATCCCGACAACCCGGCGGACGCCGCCATCGTGGGGCTCGTGGACCAGGTCCGCGAGGCTTCCGGGGCGACGCGCTGATGTTCATCGCCCGGGTGGTGGGGGAGGTCGTGGCGACCGTCAAGCATCCGCACCTGGCGGCGCAGAAGCTGCTGCTCGTCCAGGCGGAGCCCACGCCGGGCCGTCCGCAGAGCCCTCCGGTGATCGCCGTGGACAGCGTGCAGGCCGGCATCGGCGACCGCGTCCTGGTGGCCGACGAGGGCAATTCCGCCGCCCAGGTGCTGCGGAAACCCCGCGGCCCGGTGCGCACGGTCATCGTCGGGGTGGTGGACCAGGCCGGTCCGGACGAACGTTCCTGAAACCGCCGACTTTACGCCGAGGGCACTTCTGCCCTATTTTCCCGTGACCCAACGCGGAGGGTGGTATGCCGCTGTACGAGTATCGCTGCTCGGGCTGCCATCAATCGTTCGAAACGCTGCTGGATCGCTGGGATTCCCCTGCGCCCCCCTGCCCGCAATGCGGAGAGGCGCGGACCGAGCGGCTTCTCAGTGTTTTCGCCGTACCAACCGCGTCGGCATGTGAAGAAAGGTCTCGCCCATCGCCGGGAGGTTGCGGAGCCGGCGGCTGTGCGTGCCGTGCGTCGTCGAACTGAGGTCGCGGTTCATCAGGGGGGACGTATCACATGACCAAGGCGGACCTGGTGGAGGAGATCGCGGTAGCCACCAACATCTCCAGGAATCACACGGCCATCATCGTGGACGGACTTCTCGACTCGGTGTGCCGTGCGCTCAGTGAAGGAAAGCACCTCGAGATTCGTGGATTCGGGACTTTCAAGGTGCGCGAACGTCGTGCCCGTCGTGCTCGCAACCCGCGCAGCGGTACCGAAGTGCTCGTGCCCGCGAAGCTCGTGCCCGTTTTCAAGCCCAGCCGGGAGTTGAAGGCTCTCGTGCTGGAACCTGCCAATCAGGAACAGACGGTCGCCAGCTGACGACCGCCACAAGGAGTTGGAATGGGTTCTGGAAAGAAGCGGAAGCGTAAGAAGATCGCGACGCACAAGCGGAAGAAGCGCCTCCGGAAGAATCGTCATAAGAAGCGCATCCGCTAGTCGCCCTTTCCAGGACGCCGAGCCGGTCCGTCGTCTCCTCGGCCGCGCGCACTTCGCGCGCGGCCGTTGGAGCTTCGACCCCGCCCGCCGCTGGGCAGGGGGGATTCGCGAACTCCAGTGGAAGGGCTCCCTCGCTCCCGAGGACGGGGACTACTGCATCGCGGAAGTCCCCGATGAAGGACCTGCGTTCCTCGTGGAGGTGCTGGGCGCCGACGACCGTCCCGAGTGGGACGATCACATCGTCGCCTCGCAATACCGGCTGCGCCAGAGGTTCCCGTCCTCGGCCCTGGCCGAGGCGGAGGGGTTCCACGAACCCGGCGCGCGGGACATCGAAGGCCGGCTCGATCTTCGCGACCAGCTGGTCTTCACGATCGATCCCGAGGACGCCCGGGATCACGACGACGCGCTGTCGATCCGCCGCGTCTCCCCGCATCGCTGCGAGATCGGCATCCATATCGCAGACGTCTCCCACTACGTCCGGCCGGGAACCGCCCTCGACGCCGAGGCGCGCGAGCGGGGGACTTCCTGCTACCTGCCGGGCGGTGTCGTCCCGATGCTGCCCGAACGCCTGTCGGCCGATCTCTGCTCGCTGCGCGAGGGGGTGGACCGGCTGGCGCTGTCCGTGTTCGTGCAGCTCGACGAGAAGGCCGTGCTGCACGAGTACCGCTTCGCGGCCACGGTGATCCGCAGCCGCGCCAAGCTCAGTTATGAGCGGGTGGAGGCGGCGCTTCACGGTGGCGAGCCGCTGCCGGACGAGCAGCAGGCGGCGGTCGAGCACCTCATGGCGCTCGCCCGGCGCATGCGCGCGCTCCGGCTGGCAGTCGGGGCGCTGGCCCTGGAATCCCCCGAGGTGAAGGCGCGAGTGGACGACAAGGGGATGCCGATCGCGATCGAGCGCCGGCCGCACCTCGAGAGTCACGAGCTGGTCGAGGAGTTCATGCTGCTCGCCAACCGCTGCGTGGGCGAGGCGGGCGCCGTTCGCGGCGCCGGCATGCTGTGGCGCGTGCACGAGCCGCCGGCGAGCCACAAGCTCGCCGAGCTCGACGGCATGCTGCGCGTGCTGGGACTGCCGCGGCTGGGGAACGTGCAGGAGCCGCACCGCGCCCTGCAGGCGCTGCTCGCCATTCCGCTCGACCCGCCCAAGAAGCGCCTCGTTCACCGGCTGGCACTTCGCTCGTTGTCGCGGGCGCGCTACCTGGAATCCGACCTCGGGCATTTCGGGCTCGCAACGCGCGAGTACCTGCACTTCACGTCGCCGATCCGCCGCTACCCCGACCTGCACGTGCACCGCCGCGTCCGCGAGTGGATCGACGGCGCGCGTGACGGCGCGTGGGATCCGGTCGAGAATGCCGCGCTCGCCGCGCAGTGCAGTGGCCGTGAACAGGATGCCACCGGGGCCGAACGCGAGGGCGTGCGGGTCAAGGGACTGCGCCATCTCGAGACGAGACTCGGCGAGCGCGCATCGGGTAGTATCTCGGGCCTCATCCCTCGTGGTTTCTTCGTGGAGCTCGATGACGTTCCGGTGGACGGTTTCGTTCGCGTCGGCATGGACTCGGACGACCGCTTCGATCTGGACGCCACGGGCATGCGACTCGTCGGACGCAGGACGCGCAAACGATTCACGCTGGGAGATCCGGTGAAGGTCGTGATTGCGCGAGTGGACGTTCCGGCGCGAGAGTGCGAACTCGCGCTGACGGGGCTGGACTTGCGGCGGGGCCGCCGCTCAAACGGGAGGCAAGGATGGCGCTGAAGAAGACGAGCCGGCGGCGGGAACGCCGCAGGAGCACACGAGTCGATGCCCGGCTCAGCATGCGGGTGGAGGGCGCTCACGAGGGCGGTCCTTCGCAGGTCGTCACCGAGAGCCAGAACATCTCCTCCAGCGGCATCTACTGCACGAGCTCGCACTTCCTGCCGCCGCTTTCCAAGGTCATGCTGACGATCGTGCTCCCCAAGATGCCGGGCGCCACGCGCGGACAGGAGCTCATCAAGACCGAGGGAATCGTCGTGCGCTGCGACGCGACGCCGAGCCGCAAGGGCGAGGCGAAGTACCAGCTCGCGTGCATGTTCGCGGACATCGATCCCGACCGCCGTGACCGCATCGAGGCGTTCGTCGCCTGGCGCAACCTGCAGGCGCTGCACGCCGCGCTGATGCCCGCGCGCCGCAAGCCCGCCGCATCCAAGAAGAAGGCCACCGCCCGCAAGGCGGCCGCTCCCGCGCGCAAGAAGACCGCGGTGCGGGCCACGAAGCGCGCCACCGGGGCCCGGCGCAGCGCGAAATGACCTCGGCTTCGCCCGCGGTGCGAAATGGGCGGCCGCTGTCGGGCTGTTTCGCGCCGCCGGGCGACAAGTCGATCACGCACCGCGCCGTGCTGTTCGGACTGCTGGCCGAGGGCACCTCGCGTATCACGTTTCCGAACCCGGGGGAGGACTGCCTGGGGTCGCTGCGCTGCGCCGAGGCGCTCGGCGCGGCGGTGGAACGCGATGCGGACGGCTGGACGCTGACCGGAGCGGGCGCGCACATGCGGGCCGCCGGCGGCGGTCTCGACTGCGGCAACTCGGGCACGACGATGCGCCTGCTCACCGGCGTGCTGGCGGGCCGGCCGTTCGATTCGCGCCTCGAGGGCGACGCGTCGCTCTCGAGGCGCCCCATGGCGCGCATCATCGAGCCGCTGTCGCGCATGGGCGCGCGCATCGAATCCGCCGCGGGCGGCCGTCCGCCTCTGCACGTGCGCGGCTCCGCACTGCGCGGCATCGAGTACGACATTCCCGTGGCGAGCGCGCAGGTGGCGACCTGCCTGCTGCTGGCCGGATTGTCGGCCGAAGGCGCGACACGGGTGCGGCTGCCGGGGCCGGCCCGCGACCACACCGAACGCATGCTGCCCGCCTATGGAGTCGAACTCGAGGTGGTGGAGCTCGAGGGCGGCGGCCGCTCGGTGACCCTGCCGGGGCGGGCGGAACTGCGCGCCTGCGACGTGCGCGTTCCCGGCGATGCCTCGGCCGCGGCGTTCTTCCTGGCCGCGGCGGCGGCGAGTCCGGGCGCCGTGGTGACCGCGACCGGCATGAACCTGAACCCCACGCGGACGGGCCTGCTCGACGTGCTCGCGGAGATGGGAGCCGAGGTTTCGCTCTCGCGCGTGCGCAGCGAGGCGGGAGAGCCCGTCGGTGACGTGACGGTGACCGGGCCGCACCGGCTACGCGCGTTCGATGTCCCGCCCGAGTGGGCGCCGCGCCTCATCGACGAGGTTCCCGCGTGGGCGGTGCTCGCCTGTGCGGCCGAGGGCACCTCGCGCATCACCGGCGCGGCGGAGCTCCGGGTGAAGGAGAGCGACCGCGTGCTCGCGATCGCGCGCAACCTGGCCGCCTGTTCGATCACGGCGCGCGAACTGCCGGACGGCCTCGAGGTGACGGGCGGGCGCCCGCGCGGCGCGCGCATCGAGGCGCATCTCGACCATCGGATCGTCATGGCCTTCGCCGCGCTCGGCGCGTCGTGCGAGGAGAGCATGACCTTCGACGACGTTTCGAGCGTGGCGACGTCCTATCCGGAGTTCTTCCCGGCCCTCGCCGCGCTCGGCGCCGTCGTCGAGGACCACTCGTGAGCTTCGTGGTCGTGATCGACGGCCCCTCCGCGGCCGGCAAGAGCACGACGGCGCGCGCCGTCGCCGAACGGCTCGGCATGCGCTATCTGGACACCGGCGCCTTCTACCGCGCCCTCGCGCTCAAGGTGGCGCAGGCGGGAGTGCGCGCCGACGACGCGGCCGCGGTCACGGCGATCGCGCGCGGCTCGGTGATCGATTTTTCGGGCTCGCCGTCCCAGGCGCACGTCTTCCTGGACGGGAGGGACGTGAGCGGGGAGATCCGCACGCCCGAGGTGAGCGAAATGGCGTCGCGCGTGGCGGCGGTACCCGAGGTGCGGCGCCTGATGGTGGAGTGGCAGCGCGCCATGCGCGAGCGCGGGCCGCTGGTGGGCGAGGGGCGCGACCTGGGCACGGTGGTGTTCCCGGACGCCGACGTGAAGATTTTCCTCGAGGCTGACGTGGAGACGCGGGCGAAACGGCGCTGCCGCGAACTTCAGGCGCGCGGCATCGCGGTGAGCCTGGACGCGGTGCGGGAGGACATCGAGCGGCGCGACCATCGCGACATCACGCGCCCGGACAGCCCCCTGCTGGCGGCGGGGGATTCCCACCGGGTGGACTCGTCGGGGCTGGACCTGGACGCCCAGGTGGACGCCGTGCTGGCGGTGATCGCGGCCCATCCCCGCTGTCCCTCAAGCCGTGCATCGGGTTAGGATGCGCGCCCGCCCGCCACGGCCCTTCGGCCACGGCCGGGCGCGACTGGCTTATCGCTGGACGCCCGGTGATTTTCGGCCGAGACCGGACTAGGAGTTTGCTTGGGACTGCTTTATAGTGCCTCCCGGCTTTTCTTCAGCCCCCTCGTGGCAGTCGCCACGGGGTACGAGGTTCGTGGACGCGAGAACATTCCGCTCACCGGCGGGTTGATCGTGGCTTCGAATCACGTGGCTTACACGGATCCCCCGGTCATCGGGTTTGCCGCGCAGCGCGAACTGCACTACCTCGCCAAGGAGGAGCTGTTCCGCCAGCCGGTGCTCGGTCCGCTCATCACCGCCTACAACGCCATTCCGATCCGGCGTGGCAAGGCGGACGTGGCGGGAATGACCAGGGCCATGGAAGTGCTGAAGGGCGGTCGCGCGCTCATCATGTTCCCCGAGGGAACACGGTCGCGTGACGGCAATCTGCTCCCGGCTCGCCCCGGTGTGGGCATGCTGGCGGTCAACACCAACGCGTTGATCGTCCCGTGCTACCTCAGCGGCAGCGACAAACCGGGGAAGTGGTTCCTGCGACAGGTGCGCCTCCGAGTGCTGTTCGGGCGCGCGCAGACGTGGCAGGAACTGGCTGGCGAACAGGCAGGTCTCGAACCGGGCCGTGAGCTCTACCAGAGCGTCGGCGACGGAGTGATGCGCGAGATCGCGAGCCTGAAAGCGAGCCTCTGACGACGGCATCACGCGGAACGGCGAACACCGTTCCCATATTTCAATATCGCAGGAGGCATCTGTCCCTATGTTGGAAACCAAGGATCAAGACCTCAACCCCGTCGCGCCGGTTCGGCGGGCACCCCCTCTTCCTCTCGTGCCGCTCAACTACGACGACGAAGAGGAACTCACCCTCGAACAGCGCCAGGCGATGTTCGGGCAGTACGAAGAGTCCATGCAGTCCATCGGCGAAGGCGAGATCGTGCGCGGCACGGTCCTCTCCATCGACGACAAGGACGTGCTCGTGGACGTCGGCTTCAAGAGCGAGGGCATCATCTCGCTCAGCGAGTTCTCCGACCCGTCGAGCATCAAGGTGGGTGACGTTCTCGAGGTGTTCCTCGAGAAGATGGAGAACCAGGACGGCCTCGTCGTCCTGTCGAAGCAGCGCGCCGACTTCGTGCGCGTGTGGGACCGCGTCAAGGAAGCCCACGACAATGGCCAGGTCGTCGAGGGCAAGCTGATCCGCAAGATCAAGGGCGGTGTGGTCGTGGATCTGTACGGCGTCGAGGCGTTCCTGCCCGGCTCCCAGATCGCGCTGCGCCAGGTCCAGAACGTGGACGCCCTTCTGGGGCAGACGGTCGCCGTCAAGATCATCAAGCTGAACAAGCGCCGCCGGAACATCGTGGTGTCGCGCCGGTCGGTGCTCGAGGAAGAGCGCGACCGCATGAAGGCCACCATCCTCAAGGACCTGGCGAAGGATCAGATCCGCGAGGGCGTGGTCAAGAACATCACCGACTTCGGTGCGTTCGTGGACCTCGGCGGCATCGACGGTCTGCTGCACATCACCGACATGTCGTGGGGCCGCGTGCAGCACCCCTCCGAGCTCGTCAAGATCGGCGACAAGGTGCGCGTGAAGGTCCTGAACTTCGATCCGGAGAAGGAGCGCATCTCGCTCGGCCTGAAGCAGCTCGATGCCTATCCGTGGGAAGGCGTCGAGGAGAAGTACAAGGTCGGCGATCGCATCAAGGGCAAGGTCGTCTCGATCACCGACTACGGCGCGTTCGTCGAGCTGGAGAAGGGTATCGAGGGCCTCATCCACGTGTCCGAGATGTCGTGGACGCGTCACGTGCGCCATCCTTCGAAGCTCGTCAACATCGGTGACTTCATCGAAGCCGTGGTGCTGAAGGTCGACAAGGCCAACGAGAAGATCTCGCTCGGCCTCAAGCAGGTGGAGCCGGATCCGTGGCTCACGCTCGACCAGAAGTACCCGCCGGGCATGCGCGTGAAGGGCAAGGTCCGCAACCTGACCAACTTCGGCGCGTTCGTGGAACTGGAAGAGGGCATCGACGGCCTCGTCCACGTCTCCGACATGTCCTGGACCAAGCGCGTCGCGCATCCGAGCGAAGTGCTCAAGAAGGGTGACGCGGTCGAAGTGGTCGTGCTCTCGATCGACAAGGAACACCGCCGCATCAGCCTCGGCCTCAAGCAGGTCAGCGATGACCCGTGGCCGTTGCTCGCGGAGAAGTTCCCGTCGGGTATGGAGCTCGTGGGCACGGTCAACCGCCTGTTCGACCGCGGTGCGATCGTGGACCTGGGCGAAGGCATCGAAGGATTCATCCCGCTGTCGCAGCTGGGCATCGACGACCTCAAGCGTCCGAACGACGCCTTCGAAGTTGGCGAGTCGCTCACCATGAAGGTCACGCGAGTCGACGTCCCGAACCACCGCCTCATCCTCAGCGTCAAGGCGTGGATGACGGAGCAGGACGACATCGCGCTGGCCGAGTGGACCTCCAAGCGGAACCAGGTGCGTGCGCGCATCGCGGCCAACCCGCCGGTCGAGGAGCCCGCCGCGCCGAAGGGCAAGGACGAGGAGATCGTCGTCGACGAGTAGTCGGCCTCGAACTCTCGAGCATCGCGAGCGGGCGGTCCCACGCGGGGCCGCCCGCTTCGTCGTATCCGCCCGGGCGCCCCGGCGCCGGGCTTGGCGGGCCGCCGCCGCCCGACTAGACTGCGCGCCCCATGCGCCTCCCGAACGCACTGCTCGTCCTGACGCTCCTGACTCTCGCCCCATCGCCGGCCGGCGCGGCGCTGGATGCGGCGTGGCGCGCGATTCCGCCGTCCGTGCCCGCGGAGAGCCTCGCGATCCGGCTGCGTGCGTTCGAGCTGCGGCCCACCTCGCGCATCGGCGCCGGCGAAGCCGCGTTCGCGCTCGGGCAGTTCCACTACGCGCGTGGGGAGTACCGCCAGTCCTCCGACGCGTTCCTGCGCGCCTCCGGCCGGCTCACCGGCGCCGACCGCGCGGAAGCGCGTTACTGGTGCGGGCTCGTCGCGCTGGCGCTGGGCAACGGGCCGGTCGCGCGCGGCGCCTTCGCGGAGGCTCCGGCAACGCGGCGGGCGCTCGCCCAGTTCGGGATCGCGCTCGCGTGGGACCTCGAGAAGCGTCCGGACAAGGCTTTCGACACGCTGCGCCAGCTGCTGGCGGGGGACGCGGGCGAGGCCACCGCGCCCGCCCTGCACCGGTACGCCGCGCTCGCCGCGCAGCTGCACCGCGACGACGAGGCGCGCAAGGCGGGCGCGCGCCTGGCCCAGGAGTTTCCCGGCACGCTCGAGGCCGCGCGCCTCGCCGCGCTGCCGCCGGTCGCGCCTTCCTCGGGCGAAGTGGCGGTGCAGATCGGCGTCTTCGCGGAGGCCTCGCGCGCGCGCGTGCTCGCCGAGAATGCGCGCCGGGCGGGATTCGGCAATGCCGCGGTGAGCGAACGCCGCAGCGCCGACGGCAAGTCCACGGTGTGGGTGGTGCGGCTCGGGCGCTATCCGAGCCGCGAAGAGGCCCGTCTCGCCGGGGAGCGCGTGCAGCGCTCGCTGGGCGTCGGCTGGCAGGTGGAGAAGCCATGAAGCGCGCGCCGGACACCGCCGCGGCCGCCACGAGCGCCGCCGCCCGGACTCCTCTCATGCGGCAGTACCTCACGACCAAGCAGGACCATCCCGACTCGTTCCTGTTCTTCCGCATGGGGGACTTCTACGAGCTGTTCTTCGAGGATGCGGTCCGCGCCGCCCAGCTGCTGGGGATCACGCTGACCTCGCGCAACAAGCAGGACCCCGAGCCGATTCCCATGTGCGGATTTCCCTGGCACCAGCGGGACGGCTACGTGGCCCGGCTGCTCCGGCTCGGGCACAAGGTCGCCGTGTGCGACCAGCTCGAGGATCCGGCGCAGGCCAAGGGCATCGTCCAGCGCGGCGTCACCGAAGTGCTCACGCCGGGCTCGGTGACGAGCGAGTCGTTCCTCGAACATGCGGCGCACAACTGGCTCGGCGCGATCTGGCCGCAGCCCGGGCGGGTGGGGCTCTGCTTCGCGGACGCCTCCACGGGCGAGCTGCGCCTCGCCGAATCCTCGTGGAGCGACGCGGCCCCGCTGCTCGCCCGCGTGACGGTGGCGGAGTGGCTCGTGCCGACGCCGCTCGACGAGGGTTCGCAGTCGCGCATCGAGGGCCTGCTCGGCGGGCTCGCGGGCGCTCGCAGCACCGCGGCGGCCGGGCGCTTCCTGGACGGCACGCTGCCTGCCCGCCGCTGGGGCGAGGCGCAGGCCGCGTCGTACGCCGACCTGCCGCTCGCCCTGGCCGCGGCCAATGCCGCGCTGGACTACCTCGATCGCACGCAGGGCGGAGCCGCGCTGCAGATGACGCGTGTGGAGCGCTGGAGCGAGGACGAGGGGCTGCGCTACGACGCGGCCACGGCGCGGCACCTGGAGCTGTTCTCGCCCCAGCCCGGCGGCGAGGCGCGCCACACGCTGTGGCACCACGTGAACCTCACGGTCACCGCGCTCGGCGCGCGCCGGCTTCGCGGCTGGCTCGAGCGGCCGCTCGCGGCGATCGAGCCGATCCGCGCGCGGCAGGACGCCGTCGCAGCCTGGATCGAGGGCGGCGCGGCGCGCGGTTCGTTCCGCGAGGCGCTGCGCGGCCTGCCGGACCTCGAGCGGCTCGCCGCGCGCACGGCCTGCGGCAAGGCCACGCCCCGCGACCTCGGTGCGTTGCGCGACGCGCTGCAGCGCCTGCCCGCGCTGTCCGCCAGCCTCGCCGGGCTCGGTGGCGACGCGCTGGCGGTTCCGCGCGAGGCCCTGGCCGTGACGCCCGAGCTGCACGACCGCCTCGCCGCCGCTCTCGTGGACGAGCCGCCGGCGTCCTCGAAGGAAGGCGGGCTCTTCCGCGCCGGCTACGACGAGATGCGCGACGGGCTCCACGAACTGGCGCACTCGGGCAAACGCTGGATCGCCGAACTCGAGGCCAGCGAGCGCGAGCGTTCGGGAATCCCCAGCCTCAAGGTGGGCTTCAACCGCGTGTTCGGCTACTACCTCGAGATCACGAACTCGCATCGCGACAAGGTGCCGGCCGACTACGAGCGCAAGCAGACGCTGACGACGGCCGAGCGCTACGTGACTCCGGCTCTCAAGGCGCGCGAGAGCGAGGTGCTGGGAGCAGAGGAGAAGCTCCGGGCGCGCGAGTACGATCTCTTCGTGGAGTTGCGCGAGTCCGTCATTCCGCACGTGGCGGCGCTGCAGGCGGCCGCCGGGGCGCTGGGCCGGCTCGACGCCGAGGCGGCGCTGGCCGAGGCGGCCGCGCGCTACGGGTGGACGCGTCCCGATCTCGAGGACTCCGACCGGCTCACGGTCGAGGACGGCCGTCATCCGGTCGTCGAGCGGCTGCTGCCGCGCGGCGAGTACGTGCCCAACTCCGTGCGCCTCGATTCGTCGCAGCGCCAGGTGCTGCTGCTGACCGGCCCCAACATGGGCGGCAAGAGCACCTACCTGCGCCAGCTGGCGCTCCTGGTGCTGCTCGCGCAGTGCGGCTCGTTCGTTCCGGCGCGCGGCGCCGTCGTAGGCCTGGTGGACCGGCTGTTCACGCGCGTCGGCGCGGCCGACCGGCTGGGCGCGGGCCAGTCCACGTTCATGGTCGAGATGAGCGAGACCGCCGACATCCTGCGCAGCGCCACATCGCGCTCGCTCGTGCTGCTCGACGAGATCGGGCGCGGCACCGCCACCTACGACGGGCTCGCGCTCGCGTGGGCCGTCACCGAGCACCTGCACTCGTCGTCGGGGCCGCGGCCGCGCACCATCTTCGCGACCCACTATCACGAGCTCACGCAGCTCGCCGATACTCTGCCGCGGCTCGCCAACGTGCACGTGACGGTGAAGGAGTGGGGGGACGGCGTGGTGTTCCTGCACCGGATCGCCGACGGCGCGGCCGACCGCTCCTACGGCATTCATGTGGCCAAGCTGGCCGGACTGCCCGAGAGCGTGCTGGCCCGCGCGCGCGAGGTGCTTGCGGAACTCGAGAGCGAACGGACGGTCGAGCATCTCGAGGGGGCGAAGAAGGGCCGCAAGCCCGCGGCGCCACCGGCGGCGTTGCCGCTGTTCGCCGAGTTGGCCGCGCCCGAGCATCCGCTGGCCGCCGAGATCCGGGGCATGGACCCCGATTCGCTCACGCCCATCCAGGCGCTGCAACAGCTCGCGGAGTGGAAGCGGCGCTACGGGCGGGACTGAGCGGTCAGGAGCGCGGCTTGCGCGCGACGCGGCGCAGCCTGGTCGCGGGCTCGTGCGCCCCGGCGGCTCCCGGTTCGCCCAGCTGGACGAGGGCCTGCGCCAGCTTCAGCGCGCCGGTGGCGCCGGTCGCCCCGGAACGCTCCTCGCGGTGGGCGAGCAGGCGCTTCCAGTGCGCGGGGCGTTTCTCCCGCAGCCAGCCCTCGAGGTCGGCGGCGGTCTTGAACCACGCGCTGATGTCCGACAACGGGGCGCGGCGCTCGCAGCCGCGCGGGTCGTACTCGCGGCACAGCACCGGACGTTCCGTGTACACGGCGCAATGTCCGTTGGGCT
>JADLGX010000239.1 GCA_020849095.1 Candidatus Eiseniibacteriota bacterium | reverse complement strand
TCGCGCACTTCGTCCTGCCCGGGGTGACGGGCATGAAGGTGTGGGTGCTCCTGCACGACGTGGCGCTCTGCGCATTGCTCTCCACCTGGTGCCTGCGCCGCGGCGGGTCGGCGTTTCCGGCGGCCGCCTACGCCTGGAACCCGCTCGTGATCCTCGAGTACGCGGGCAGCGGGCATCACGACCCCATCGCGCTGCTGCCTCTGGCGCTGGCCTTCTTCCTCGCCGCGCGGCGCCCCGGATTGTCGGCGCTCGCGTTCGCCGTCGCGGTGCTGGGCAAGCTGCTGCCCCTCGTGGCGCTGCCCATGCTTTGGCGCCACTGGCCGTGGCGGGCGAGGGGCGTGGCCGTCGCAGTGACCGGTGCGGGGCTGGCGCTGTTCGCGTGGCTGGCGCTCGGCCGTTCGTCCGGGTTGCAGGCCTACGCCTCGAGCTGGCGCAACAACGAACTGGCGTTTCACTACGCCGCCGCGTGGATGGGCGAGCCCCGGGCCCGCGTCGCGACCGCCGTCGTCATCGTGCTGGTCGCGCTGGCCGCCGCGCGCTGGATGAAGGACGCCGCTCTCGCCGCGCGCGCCGCGTTCCGCACCGCCCTGCTCGCGGGACCGGTCCTGCATCCCTGGTATCTCGGCTGGGCGCTCGTCTGGGAGCCGCTCGCGCCTTCGTGGCCGTGGCTGCTGCTTTCCGCGCTGGCGCTGCTCAACTACGGTGTGTTCGTTCCTCCGGCTGACGGAGGGGCGTTCCATCTTCCGGTTTCCTGGCGCTGGATCGAGTACGGCCTGCCGCTCCTGCTCGCGATCTCCCTGCGGCGCTTTCGGAGAAGCCCCAATGTTTGAACGGCCGCTCGCGCTCGTCACCCCACTCGTCTCGGGACAGCGGGCGCTCGATGCCGTGCGGGAGATTTCCGCGCACCATCGCATCCAGTCCACGCCCGGGTACTCCGAAGCGGCGCGCTGGCTCGAGTCGCAGTTGCGCGCCACCGGACTCGAGGTGGAGGTCGAGCACGTGAGCGGCGACGGCCGGAACGCGCCGCTCGGATGCGTGCTGCCGATGGGCTGGGTGTGCGAGCGCGGCGTGGCGTCGCTGCAGGGCGAAGACGGCCGTGAGCCGCTGGCCGACTTCGCGGCCGAGCCGCTCTCGCTGGTGCAGCGCAGCACGCCGGCGTTCGGCTGCTTCGACATCGTGGCGCTCGCGGACGGCACGCGCCCCGAACACTACGACGGCGTGGACGTTCGCGGGCGCGTGGTGCTCACCGACGGCGCAGTGCAGCGCGTCCACCAGCTGGCCGTGCTCGAGCGCGGCGCGGCCGGCATCCTGTGCGACGGCCGCCGGCTGGTTCCCCCGGCGCGCACGCGGGATCACGATCGCGACTCGCTCGCCTACACGTCGTTCTGGTGGGGGGCGAGTGAAGCGTCGGGCTGGGGTTTCGTGCTGACGCCGGACCGGGGCGAGGAGTTGCGCAGCCGGCTCGCCACCGGGGAGCGCGTGCAGCTGGAGGCGGAGATCGTCTCGCGGTTCGCTCCGGCCGACATCGCGCTGGTGTCCGCCACGCTGCCGGGCGACCTGCCGGGCGAGGTGCTGGTGACGGCCCACCTCTGCCACTACCGCCCCGGCGCGAACGACAACGCCTCCGGCGTCGCGGCCGCGCTGGAATCCGCCCGCGCGCTGGCGGCGCTGCGGGACGCCGGCGCGCTGCCCGCGGGGCGGCGCACGGTGCGCTGGCTGTGGATGCCGGAGTTCACCGGCACCTACGCGTGGATGGAGCGCCGGCCGGAGTGCTTTCTCACCGTGGCGGCGATCAACCTCGACATGGTGGGCGAGGACCAGGCGCAGTGCGCGAGCGAACAGCAGCTGGAGCGCGCCCCGCACTTCGCGGCCAGCTTCGCCGAGGAACTGCTCTCCGCCCTGCGCCCGGCGGCCTGGACCGAGGCCGAGCCGCTCGCCGTTCGCGAGGTCCGCTACTCGGGCGGCAGCGACCACTCGCTCTGGCTGGACCCGGCCGTGGGCGTGCCCTGCCCCATGCTCATCCAGTGGCCGGACCGCTTCTATCATTCGAACTTCGACACGATCGAGCGCTGCGACCCGCGGTCGCTGGCGCACGCGGCGCGTTGCGCGGCGGCGTACGCGCTCGCGGTGGCCTCGCCCGGCGCGGAGCCGGTCGCATGGCTGCTCGGCGCGGTCGAACGCGCGACGCGGCGCAAGCTGCGCGCGGCGCTCGAGAGCCCCGATCCCGTGCGGGCCGTGCGGGCCGCACGCTTTTCGGGACAGGTGGCGCTCGCGAGCGTGTCGCGCTTCGTGCAGGGGCTCGCCGCGGAGCATGCCGCGGTCGTGGCGCTGCGCGCGGGCGTGCCGGAGTGCATGGACGGCATGGAGGGGCACTACGACTCCGAGATCGCGCCCGCTCTGCCGGCCGATGCTCCGCCCGCCGCCGCCCGGGCGGGTCGCGTGCCCGTCCGCATCCAGCGGTCGCTGCTGGCCCCGATGCGCCTGCACCAGCAGGGCTACGCCTCGCTGCGCGCCGCCGAGCGCGAGCGGCTCGTGGCGCTCGATCGCGACGTGGCGGGAGGGAGCGGCGCGCTCGATGTGGCGTGGTTCGCCTGCGACGGGGAGCGCACGCTGTTCGAGATCGCCGAACTCGTGCGCGACGAAGGGCACGAGGTGAGCGACGGGCACGTGAGCGAGTTCTTCGAACTCGCCGCTGCGATGGGCGCGAGCGCCTGGCGCTGAGCTTCGCCGGTCCGGGACGTCTTACCGGGCGGGGGCGCGCGCCGGGCGGGTTTCCACCGTCACCTTGCGGATGAGCGCGAGCGCGGCGGGGTTGGCGCCCATCGAGCTGCGGATGACGTCCTTGCCGCGACCGAGCGCGACGATGGCGTCCACCACTTCCATGCCCGAGACCACCTTGCCGAACACGGTGTAGCCGCCGCGGTCGAGATCCTCGCGGTCGGCCACGCAGATGAAGAACTGGCTGCCGTTGGAGTCCCGGCGCGGATTCACGGAGTCGGGCAGCCGCGCCATCGCGACGGAGCCGCGCCGATGGGGCAGCCGGATCTCCGCCGGCACCGTGTATCCGGGGCCGCCGTCGCCGTCGTTGAAGGGGTCGCCGTCCTTGGAGCCGGGATCTCCACCCTGGATCATGAAGCCCTCGACCACGCGATGGAACGTGGTGCCGTCATAGAATCCCGAGCGGGCGAGCTTGACGAAGTTCGCGCAGGTCCGGGGCGCATCGCTCGCGGCGAGCTGGATCACGATCCGGCCCTGCGCGGTGTCCAGGGTGACCACGGTCGGGGCCGGCGTCCGGGCCGGCGCGGTGTCCCCGGGGGACGCGAGGACCGTCAGGGTCATGAGTGCGATCGCGAGCAGTGAGGCGCGGGGCATTCGCCCTCCGAAGGGGTGGAACTCGAATCAACGTGGGATCCGGGACCCTCGCCGGGCGCCGGGGGCCCGGAAGGCGGGAAAGCCCACCGAAACGCCGCGTGATGCTGCTATACTTTCCGCCCTCCACGGCCGCTGGGTGTCTTCATTCCGTCAGGCCGTGACCGCGCAAGCCGCGATGCCCCACAGGCGTCCCGTCCTGCCCTGGTCGCGCCGGTGGGAAAAGTACCAGTACGGTTCGCAGGCCGTGCAGGCATCCGTGTCGTGAATGTTCGCTCCGGGAACTCCGGCCGCGAGCAGCGCGAGCCGGGTGGCGGTCGGAAGATCGAGCCGGGGCTTGCCGCCCGGATGGCGCAGGGCGCCTTCCGGAAAGCGGGCCGCGACATCTTCTCCGACTTCATAACAACAGCCGCGAATGCAGGGACCAAAGTGAACGTGTACGCGATCCGCTCCGCAGGCGGCCCGCTCGCACACGGCGGACAGCGCAGCGACGGGCATGCCGTCGGCGGCGCCGCGCCAGCCGGAGTGCGCGGCCGCGACGGCGCCGGGCGCTTCGAACAACAGGGACATGCAGTCGGCCGTGGTCACCGCCAGCGCCAGGCCGGGTATGCTCGAGACGAGCGCATCGCAGTCGGCCTGGTGGCCCGGGCCGGTCGCCTCCACGATCCGGGTGCCGTGCACCTGGCCGGCGGTGGCGAGCAGGAGCGGGGACAGGCCGAGGGAGTTCAGCAGAAGGGCGCGGTTGTTGCCGATGGCTTCCGGGTCGTCGAGCGTCGAGCGCCCCAGGTTCAGGGTGTCGAAGGGCGGGAGGCTGGTGCCTCCGCGCCGGGTGGAAAAGGCGAGCGTCGCGCCCGTCGCACTGGCGCGTCGCCGCCAGGATGGCGGGCCGGAAGTGTCATCGAGCGTCCACATGGTTGGCCGCAAGCTAGGAAGCGGCGCGCGGGGAGTCAAGCGCACGACCGCATCGCAGGGGGATCGCCCAAGGTGAATGTCCGTCGAATCGTTTCGCTGATCGTGATCGTCGTGTGCGCCACGCAGGCGGCTTTGGCCCTGGCCCAGCAGGGGGCGGCGCCCGCGAAACCCGCCGCTCCGGTCACCGGCCCGTCCGCGGCCACGGTGGGTGGGCGCAGCATTCCCCGCTCCGAACTGGACCGGCGCGCCACGCTCGCCATCGCCGAGTTCTCGCGCCGCAGCGGCAACGCCGAAACGCCGCCCGAGATGCGCGACCTGCTCCGCCGCCAGGTGCTCGAGAGCCTCATCCGGCTCGAACTCCTGACGCTGGAGGCGAAGCGACAGGGCATCACCGCGACCGCTGCCGAAGCGGAAGACGTTCTCAAGCGCGACGCGTTCTTCAACCCGGGCGGGCAGTTCGACCAGAACCGCTTCGTGGCGGTGAAGACGACGCAGAAGGCGTCCTACGACGCCGCCCTGGCCACCATCCAGAGTCAGCTCGCGGGGCGCAAGCTGAACGACCGGGTGATCGCGCGCTTCGCGCCGGCCGAAGGGCCGACCCGGCTCGCCGCCCAGCGGGCGCTCTCCCGCGTGACCGTGGACCATCTGTCGCTCCATCGCCCCGAGTTCGACGGCAGCTACGCCGAACCGCGCGAAAGCGACGTGATCGCCTACTACCGCGCGCACGCCGAGGATTTCTCGCGCCCGGACCGTTCGAGCCTCACCGTGGTGTTCGTGAACACGCCGGGGCTGAGCGATTCCGTGCGCCGCATTCCGGGCCGTGCGGAAGAGTGGAACCGGCGCATGAAGGTGGTCGCGGACAGCGTGCTCGCCGTGATCGCCGCCGGTGAGGACTTCGGAAAGGCGGCGGCGTTCCTCAGCCCGCGGCCCGGCATCGTGGTCCAGTCCGACAACTTCCCCGGCTACTGGCGCGGCACGCCGGCGCAGGAACGCCGGCTGTTCGATCCGGCCATGGCGGGCAAGGTCCTGCCCGAAGCCGTGCAGGGTGAAGAGGGGTGGATGCTCGTGCGTGTGGACCAGGCGAACCCGGCGCACGTGGCGCCGCTGAGCGAGGTCGCGCGCCAGATTCGCGGTGTCCTGCGCCGCGACCGCAAGGCGCACGCCGACGAGTACGAGCAGCGCGCCCTGTTCGCCTCGTTGCGGGATTCGCTGAGCGCCCCCGGCCTGCGCGTGCGCTACGCGGTGTTCGACACCGCGAAGATCCCCGCGCCCGAGCCGACGGCGGCCGACCTCGATCGCTACTACCGCGGGCATCTCGCCGACTATTCCGGCTTCGACGCGGCCACGGGTTCCATCACCGCGAAGCCGCTCGACGAGGTGCGCGCCGACGTGCGCATGCGCTTCATGCGCGACGAGCGCTCGCGCACCGCGAGGCTCGGCGCCGACGCGGTGCAGCGCGCCTGGTCGGCCGGCAAGAAGGACGCCCGGTACGAGGCGCTGGCCTCGATCCGCGAGGCGGCGGCTCCGCGCGGCGCGGACTTCGATTCGACGCTCGAGGGCAGCGTGCTCGCCGACACGATCTGGGCCCGGACCGAGCCGCGCGGCGGACTGTTCGCGCTCCGCGGCAACTGGGTCGTCTGGCAGGTCGCCGGCAAGGTCGAACGCGTGACCCCGACGTTCGCCCAGGCGCGCTCGGCCGTCGCCCAGGCGGTCAAGCTGCGCCGCGACCTGACCGATCTCGAAGGCGCCCGGCGCATGTTCGACGAGAACCCGCGGCAGTTCAGCCGCGGCGACGTGATCTCGTTCTCGACGTTCACCGTGCCGCCGCCGCCGCTGTTGAGCATTCCGCTGACTCGCGCCGAAGTCGAGCGGCACCACCGCGAGAACATCGACAAGTACAGCGCGCCGGAGCTCATCCGCGCCCGGCACATCCTGCTACAACCCGCCACCGAAACGCCGGGGGGAGAAGCCGAGGCCCTGGCCCTCGCCCGCCGCCTCATCGAGCGCATCCGCGCGGGGGAGAGCTTCTCCGCGCTGGCGAAGGAGTTCAGCAGCGACGTCTCCACCAAGGACGTGGGCGGCGATCTGGGCGTCTTCGGGCGCAACACCATGCTCGCCGACTTCGAGCGCGCGGCCTTCGCGCTTCCGGCCGGTGAGATGGCCCCGGAGCCCGTTCGCACCGAGCTGGGCTATCACGTGATCCAGGTCACCGAGCACGAGCCGGCCGTGATCCAGCCGCTCGTCTGGATCTACGCGACCGTTTCCTCGGATGCCGCGCTCGCCAAGGGTGAGCGCATGGCGGCGGTGACCGCCGACAGCATGATGCGCGCGGCGCGCACGCCGGCGCAGATGCGGCGCATCGCCGAGAAGTACGGCTACGCCGTGACCCAGCAGGATTACAAGATCGGCACCAACCTTCCCTCGGCGCTGTTCCGCCCGTTCTACCTGTCGCTCGAGAAGCTCAAGCCCGGCCAGCTCATCACCGAGCCGTTCAAGGCCAAGGGACAGGGGTACTGGATCGCCTGGGTGGACAGCATCTCGGATCCCGCGTCGCCCAAGTGGGAAGACGTCCGCACGCTGGCCGCGGAAACCTACCGGCGCGGAGCCGGGGAACGCGCCCTGCAGGCCAAGCGGGCGGAGATGGATTCGCTCGGGATGGCCGGCTGGTCTTTCGACAGCCTCGCGGCCCTCTGGGGCGGGGTGGAGCGCGCGCGCGACATCGCGGGCGGCAAGGGCATCACCGGCATGGGCGGGGCGGCGATCTTCGACTCGGTGGCGTTCGGCACCACCGGGCACCCCGGTCTCGCGGTGGGTTCGGTCTCGCCGTGGCTCTCCCTTCCGAACGGCATCACCCGGTTCCGGATGGTGGAGCGCAAGGATCCTTCGCCCCAGCAGTTGACGGAAC
This sequence comes from Candidatus Eiseniibacteriota bacterium, assembly GCA_020849095.1. Classification (GTDB taxonomy): domain Bacteria; phylum Eisenbacteria; class RBG-16-71-46; order RBG-16-71-46; family RBG-16-71-46; genus CAIXRL01. The sequence goes on along the minus strand of JADLGX010000239.1, from coordinate 27,559 downwards.
GCGTGCGGAACCTGCTCGCGGCCGAGACCGAGCAGGGCATGCGGGGCTATTTCGAGGAGCTGCAGAAGCGCTTCCCCGTCCGAATCCTGGAGTCGCGCATGCGGGAGATGCAGCTGGTCAGCCCGCCCACGGAAAGCCAGACCCCTTAGGGCGCGGTCGAAGGGCGGCCGTTCCGAGGCCGCCCTTCGACCGAGAAGTCGGACTCACGTCGGCGGGCCGGGGTGCCGATGGTAGGGGTCGAGCCCTCGATACCCACCCTTTCCCACCCCCGAGCATGGCGACCCATACCACGGAGCACGCGCACGAGATGCCTCGTCGAGTCGTCCTGATCGACTTCGACTGGCAGGACGCGGACCTTCTGCCCGAGCTGCTGAAGCGCCCCGGAGTCTCGGTGCGGCTGGTGGCCGGTGAGCGCGTCCACGACCCGGGAGTCCGGGTGGCCGAGCTGTGCGGCATTCCGCGCACGCTCGACCTGGCCGACCTGACGCGCGAGATCTTCGACCTCGCGATCGTCGGCGAACGCAGCTCCCGGCGCACCCAGCTGGAGAGCCTGCTGCTGGCGCTCGGCACGCCCACCCAGACGCCGCAGGAGTTCATGCGCGGCACGGCGGAGCACGAGGAGGATTCCCCGGCGATCGAGGCTCCGCTGGCGCTGCACGCCGCGACGCTCGAGCACACGCTGGGCGGCACCGACTACGACGCGCTGCTCGAGCACGCGCTGCCCGACCTCGGCGCCGACGCGCCCGTGGCCATGGCGCCCGTGCCGGAGCCCTCCGAACCGCACTGGCGCGTCACGTCGCTCGACGATTTTCCCTCGGTCGAATCCCGCGCCCGGCTCGAAGCCGCGCTCAAGGATCTCGTGGGCACCTCGGGCGCCGGCACGGCCGAACTCCACGCGGGCGACACCGGGCCGCTGCAGCTGGTCGCCCAGGTGGGTCCCGAGGACAAGCTGCTGCGCGGGCTCGTGGACCTCGCCAGCGAGCTGGGCACTCCGCAGGTGGTCACCCGGCTGTCGGAACCCGGCAAGGGCCGCACCTGGGGCGCCTGGCCGTTCCGCACGACTCAGCGCCGCGGCGTGCTCGCCGTGGCCGCGATCGATCCCGAGCAGGGGATGGGGCAGTGGCAGAGCATGGTCGAGGACCTGCGTTCCACCTGGGACGAGGAGGACCGCGAACGCGCCGGCACGTCATTCCCCTACACCCCGCTGCGCGAGACCGGATGGCTGCCCGCCTCCGAGTTCCGCAAGCGCCTCGAGCTGGCGCTCGAGCGCAACCGGCACGACCGGATGCGGTTCGAACTCCATCGCATCGACTTCCCGGACTGCCCGGCCGCCGTGCAGAAGCTGTGCGCCGCGCTGCCGCCGCAGGTCCGCGACACGGACTGTCTTTCCCAGACGCAACCGCTCAGCATCCTGCTGCTCACGGCCGGTTCGCCCGACGGCTTCACCCACCTGCGCCGCCGTCTGCTGACGCTGTGGGACGAGGCGTGGCGCGAGCAGGCGGACGGCACGCCCGCACCCGCGATCGTGGACCATTGCGTCACCATGGCCGGCCCGGAGGACGCTGAGGCGTTCCTCGCCGCGGCCCACGATTGGATCGTGCCGTGAACGAATCGTTGACGGCCGTTCGTGCGGCGGCGTACGGTTTCCGCATGAACGCACTCGGGTCGACGCGCACGCTCACGACGACGCCGGACTTCTCGTCCGGTTGCGGTCCGGCATAGCGCCTGCGCGATTCCCCGCTTCATCCTTCGCAGGCCCCGCCGAACCGGCGGGGCCTCTCGTTTTTCGATCGGAGCGCTCCATGACGACGCAGCGCAAGCGCGACGCCCGCCGTCCCGTTCGCGTCATGAAGTTCGGCGGCACTTCGGTGGGCTCCACCGAGCGCATGACCGCGGTCGCCGGCCTGATCGAGGAGGCGCTGGCCGAGTCGCGCGTGATCGTCGTGGCGAGCGCGATGGAGGGAGTCACGAACCGGCTCCTGGACGGCATCTCCGCGGCGGTGAAGGGGGAAGACGACAGAGCAGCGGATGCGTTCGGCCGCTGGCACCTGCTGATGTTCGACCAGATCGGGATGGCGGACGGCTTCCCGACGCAGGCGATGCGCTCGCTGCTCGAGGGGCTCGGCGACGAAGTGGGCCGGCTGCTGGCCGGGGTGCGCGCGCTCGGGGTGTGCCCGCCCCAGACCCACGCGAGGATCGCCTCGGCGGGCGAGCGCGCCTCCTGCGCGCTGCTTTCCCACATCCTGCAGAAGCGCGGCCTGGAACACGACGATCTGGATCCGTGCGAATACATCCCGTGCACGGGATCCCTGCTCGAAGCGACCGCGCTGCCCGGCGCCCTGCGCGAGCGGTTCTCGGAGTGGAAGCGCTCGGGGCGCGATCTCGCGCTCTTGCCCGGATTCTACGGCGGGGACGAGAGCGGGCGGATCGCGCTGCTCGGGCGCGGCGGGTCGGATCTTTCGGCCGCGCTCGCCGCGGCGGCAGTCGAGGCGGCGCTGCTCGAGATCTGGACCGACGTGGACGGCGTCTTCACCGCCGATCCCCGGCTCGTGCCGGACGCGATGCGGCTGAGCGCGTTGAGCTACGACGAGACCATGGAGCTGGCGCATTTCGGCGCCAAGGTGCTGCACCCGCGCACGCTCGCCCCGGTGCGCGATCCCGGCATTCCCGTCCGCGTGCGCAACACGTTCGCTCCGGACGGCGAGGGCACGCTCATCACCGGGCACGCGCCCGCCAGCCCGCACCTGGCGCGCGGACTCACGCTGCTTCGCGACGTCACGCTGCTGACGCTGAGCGGCCCGGGCATGCCCGGCCTTCCCGGAGTCGCGGCCCGCGTCTTCTCGTCGCTGGCGCGGTGCGGCATCAACGTGCTACTGATCACGCAGGCCTCGAGCGAGTGCGCCATCTCGCTGGGCATCCGCACCGCCGACCGCGACGAAGCCGTTCGCGCCCTGGACGACGAGTTCGCGCGCGAGCGAGCGCTTTCGCTCGTCGAATCGGTCGAGCCGCTCGCCGGGCTGGCCGTCCTCAGCCTCGTGGGCGACGGCATGCGCCACCGCCCGGGCGTGGCGGCCGCGCTCTTCGGCGCGCTCGGCGACCTGGGTTGCAACGTGGTCGCGATCGCGCAGGGTTCCAGCGAGCGATCCATCTCGGCCGTCGTCACCGAGGAGGAGGGGGTGCGCGCCCTGCCTGCCGTGCACGCGCGCTTCTTCGACACGGCGCAGCGTGTGGACGTGTACCTCGTCGGCGTCGGTCTGGTGGGCCGGCAGTTCCTCGCACAGTTGGAACGCTCGGCGGAGCGCTGGCGCGAGCGCGGCGTGGACCTGAGGCTGTGCGCCGTCGCGGATTCGCGCCGCTGCCGCATCGCGCCGCGCAGCCTCGTGCCCCGGGATGCGATGGCGGCGCTCGAGGGCGCGCCACCGTTCGATCCCGAGTCCCTTCTCACGGACGTGCGCAAACGCCGTCCGCCGACTCCCGTGCTCGTGGACTGCACCAGCGCCGACTCCCTCGCGCAGCGTTACGGCGATTTCGTGGATTCCGGCATGCACGTGGTGAGCGCAAGCAAGCTGCTCAACAGCGGGCCGCTGCCGCGATATCGCGACCTGCGCGAGCGGCTGCGTCTCCGTCGCAGGCGGTTCCACTACGAGACGAACGTGGGAGCGGGCCTGCCGGTGATCGGTCCGCTTCATGACCTGCTGGCCGGCGGCGACGAGGTGATCCGTATCGAGGGGGTCCTGAGCGGCACGCTTTCGTACGTCCTCGGCCTCCTGCAGGACGGGGTTCCGCTGAGCGAGGCGGTGGCCCGCGCGCGCGAAGCCGGGTACACCGAGCCCGATCCGCGCGTGGACCTGAGCGGACTCGACGTGGCGCGCAAGGCGCTGGTGCTCGCGCGCGAGCTGGGCGCTCCGCTCGAGCTGTCCGATGTCGCGCTGGAGGGGCTATTGCCCCCTTTGTTCGACGCGAGCGGCACGGTCGAAGAGTTCCTCGCCAGGCTGCCGTCGGCCGACGCCGAGGTGGCCGCGCGTGTCGCCGCCCTCGCCGCCGCGGGGGAAGTGCTGCGCTTCGTCGCGCTCGTCGAGGGAGGGCGGTGCGCGGTGGGGCCCGTGGCGGTGGACGCGACGCACCCGCTCGCCGCGGTTCGGGGCGGCGAGAACGCCATCAGCATCACGAGCGCGGCCTACAGCCCGCGGCCGCTGGTCGTGCGCGGCTACGGGGCGGGCGCCGAGGTGACGGCGGCCGGAGTGCTGGCCGACGTCATGCGGCTCGTGCCGTGGGGGCAGCCGTGATCCCCGCGCGCGCGTTCGGCCCGGCCAGCTGCGGCAACGTCATCGCCGGGTTCGACACACTCGGGGCGGCGCTGGCCCCGGTCAGCGGCGAGCGCTGGGGCGACTTCGTCGAACTCACGCCCGCCGCGGCGCGCTCGCTCGATTGCGACGGACCGTTCGCGCACCAGCTGCCGGCGGGCACGGAGAACCTGGTGTGGCGCGCGGCCGACGCGCTGGCGAGGCGCGCGCGTGTCGAACTGCCGGCGTTCCGGGTGCGGCTCACCAAGGGGCTGCCCGTGGGTAGCGGGGTGGGCTCGAGCAGCGCGAGCATCGTGGCCCTGCTGCGCGCGCTCGACGGCGCGCTGGGCCTGTCGCTGTCCGACGACGTGCTGCTGGCCGCCGCGGGCGATGCCGAGAGCGACGCATCCGGCGCGCTTCACCTGGACAACGTGGCGCCGGCCCTGCTCGGCGGCCTGCGCTTGGTGCACGCGGACGGGAGCGCGACGGCGCTGCCGTTCTTCGACGAGCTGCGGTTCGTGATCGCCAGCCCCGCGCTGCTGCTGGAGACGCGGGCGGCGCGGGCGGTGCTGCCCGCCGCGCTTTCGCTGCCCGATGCGCTGCTTCACGCGCAGCGGCTGGCCACGCTCGTGCATGCGCTGCATTCGGGCGATCGCGAGCGTTTTCGCGGCGCGCTCGTGGACGGCATCGCGGAGCCGCATCGCGCGGCGCTGGTGCCGGGGTTCGCGGCGGTCCAGCGCGCGGCAGGGGAAGCCGGCGCGTGGGGATGCAGCTTTTCGGGCGCGGGCCCCGCGATGCTCGCGCTGGCCCCGGCGGGCGATTCGGCCGGCGTGGGCGAGGCCATGACGAGGGCGTGGAGCGAGGCGGGCATCGCGGCGGAAGTGCGCGAATGCGTGCTCGACCGGCGCGGCGCGCGCCTGACCGAGGACGCATGAGACTCGTCAGCACGCGCGACGCGCGCCACACCACGACCTTCGCCGCCGCGGCGCTCGGGCACGCCCCGGCCGACGGCGGGCTCTGGGTGCCCGCATCACTGCCGCGCTGGGACGACGTGCCGGCGCTGCTCGACCTGCCGTGGGCCGAGCGTTCCTGCGAGATCCTGTGCCGTTTGCTCGGCGACGAGTGGGAGCGCTCCGCGCTCGACGCGCTGGTCCGCGAGGCGTTCGATTTTCCCGTGCGGGTCACGGCGGTGGAGGGAAGCACGCACGCGCTCGAGCTTTTCCACGGGCCGTCGCTGGCGTTCAAGGATTTCGGCGCGCGCTTCCTGGCGCGCGTCGTGAGCGCTTCGGCCACGGGACCGCGCACCGTCCTGACGGCGACGAGCGGCGACACGGGCGCGGCGGCGGCCGCCGCGTTCCTGGGCCGCGCCGGCGTGAGCGTGGCGGTGCTGTATCCGCGCGGCCGGGTCACTCCTCTGCAGGAGCGCCAACTGGCATGTCTGGGGGGCAACACGCGCGCCTTCGCGGTCGACGGCTCATTCGACGATTGCCAGCGCATGGTGCGCGCTTGCTTCGCCGACGATCGGCTGGCGGCCGACCTGGGGCTGACGAGCGCGAACAGCATCAACATCGCGCGGCTGCTGGCGCAGGTGCCGTACTACTTCGAGGGCGTCGCGCGCGTGCGCGAGGCGCAGCCGGGACGGCCGGTCGTGATCTCGGTGCCGAGCGGGAACTTCGGGAACCTCTGCGCCGGCCTGTACGCGCGCGCGCTCGGGCTGCCCGTGGAGGCAATCGTGGCCGCCACCAACGCCAACCGAACGGTGCCCGATCACCTCGAGAGCGGCGAGTACCGCGCGCGTGAGAGCGTGGCGACGCACAGCAGCGCCATGGACGTGGGCGCGCCGAGCAACTGGGAGCGTGTCCGCCATCTCTTCGGAGGGGACCTCGCGCCGCTTCGCTCGGCGCTGCGCTGGGGTTCGTGCGACGACCACGAAACCGAGCAGGCGATGCGTGCGCTGCACGCTCGGGGTCACGTCGTGGAGCCGCACGCGGCCGTCGCCTGGCGCGTGCTGGACCGTGCGCTGCGCCCGGGCGAGTGCGGGCTGTATCTGGCCACCGCGCATCCGGCCAAGTTCCTCGACCTGGTCGAACCCCTGCTCGGCGTGCGTGTGCCGCTGCCCGCTTCGCTCGCGGCGCTGCTCGAGCGTCCGGTGCGCGCCGAACCGCTGCCGGCCGACGCGGCGCTGCTGGCCGCCCGCCTTCGCGAAGGGGCCGCCGCCGGAGAGGGAGAGCGCGCTCCCGCTTGACCGCCGCCGAGCGCGGGCGGTATTGCTGCGAGAAGCTGCGACACCATCCCGCGACCGCCCGGAGGATCCTTGGCTCGTCCCATCCTGCGGCTGTCGCCCGAGACCGCTTCCCGCATCGCGGCGGGCGAGGTCATCGAGCGGCCGCTGTCCGCCCTCAAGGAAGTGCTCGAGAACGCGCTCGACGCGGGAGCCCGCGCGGTCGAAGTGCGCGTGGAGAAGTCGCTCGACCAGGCCTTCACGGTGGCGGACGACGGCTCGGGCATCGGGCCGGAAGAGCTCGAGCTGGCGCTCGAGCGCCACGCGACGAGCAAGCTGTCCGCCCTCGACGATCTCGACCGGCTGGCGACGCTGGGTTTTCGCGGCGAGGCGATGCCGAGCATCGCCGCCGTGAGCCGGATGCGCATCACGTCGCGCACGGCCGGGCACGAAGCGGCCTCGTTCGTCGCGGTGGACGGCGGCACCGTCACGGAAAGGGGCGCTGCCGCACGCGCTCCGGGAACGTCGGTCGAAGTGCGCGACCTGTTCTACAACACTCCTGCGCGGCGCAAGTTCCTGCACTCGCCGGGCGGCGAGCTGCGCGCGGCGATCCGCATGATCGAGAGCTACGCGCTGGCCCGGCCCGGGACCGCGTTCCGGCTCGTCGTGGACCAGCGCGAGCGGTTCGACTGGGGCGCGGTGCCCACGCGCCGCGAGCGCGCCGCGCAGATCTGGGGACAGCGCCACGCCGAACAGTTGCTCGAGGCGACCGGGGAGCGCTCCGGGATGACGCTCGGCCTGCTGCTCGGCCTGCCGGAGCACGCGCGCTCGACGCGCGAAGGCCAGGTGTTCCTGGTCAACGGGCGCTGGGTGCAGAGTCCGGCGTTGTCCCAGGCGCTTCGCCATGCGTACGGCAACCTGCTGCCGGGCGGCCGCTTTCCGAGCGCCGTGATGTGGCTCGACGTGCCGGCGGAGCGGCTCGACGTGAACGTGCATCCCACCAAGCGCGAAGTGCGCTTCGCCGACGACGATCTGGTCTTCTCCTTCGTCGCGGGCACCGCCGCCCAGCCGCTCACCAGCATCTATCCGCCGTTCACCGTGGTGCCCGGCCGCCAGGGGGCCGAGGATCCGCTGCCCGCCTGGGCGGAGCAGGTTCGTGAGCGCCCGATGGTGGACGAGTCGCAGCTCGGCCTGCCGCTGAGTGCTCCGGCCGCCGCTTCGACCGCGACCGAACCGGTCCCGGCCGGGGCGGGGGTTCACGTCAGCGCCCGCATGGCGGCGCCGGAGCCCGAACTCTGGCAGCTGCACCGCACCTACATCCTGGCGCCCGTCCGCGGCGGCATGGTGATCGTGGACCAGCATGCGGCGCACGAGCGCATCCTGTACGAGGAGGCGCGGGCGCGGCTCGAGGGCCAGCAGGGCACGGCGCAGGGCCTGCTCTTCCCGGCGCTCGTGGATCTGTCGCGGGCGCAGTTCGACTTGCTGCTCGAAGTCGGTCCGCACCTTCGCCAGCTGGGCTGGGACCTGTCCCCGCTGAGCGCGCCGACCGTCGTCATCCAGGGCGTGCCCTCGGGGCTGCGCGTGGAGGATCCGGGCCGCCTGCTGCAGGACGTGCTCGACGGCATCGGCGAGGGCGTTCCGACCGCGCAGGATTCGCTCGTCGAGCGGCTCGCCTGCTCGCACGCCTGCCACGCCGCCTGGCGCGCGGGGGACGCGCTGTCGCGCGAGGAGATGCGCGCGCTGGTGGACCGGCTGTTCGCCACCTCGCGGCCGCACGGCGACCCGCACGGCCGCCCCACGTTCGTGCGCCTCGACCTCGAGGAACTGCACCGCCGTTTCGGGCGCACTTAAGTCCCGCCGATGAACGCCACGCCGCGCTCCGGCGCGCGCCGCATCCTCGCCATCGTCGGCGCCACCGCCACCGGCAAGACGGAAGTGGGCGAGCGCGTCGCGGACGCGATCGGCGGGGAAGTGGTGTGCGCCGATGCCCGCCAGGTGTTCCGCCAGCTCGACGTGGGCACGGGCAAGCCCACCGCGGCAGAGCGCGCGCGGCTTCCGCATCACCTGTTCGACTCGCTCGACCTGGGAGAGCCGCCGAGCGCCGGCTGGTACGCCCGGCTCGCCGCCTCCACCTGCGAAGAGCTGTTCTCGCGTGGCGTCACTCCCGTGCTGGTCGGCGGCTCGGGCCTGTACCTGCGCGCGCTCCAGCACGGTCTGCACGCGGGGCCGCCGCACGATGCCGGCATTCGCGCCCGGCTGGCGGCCGAGGTGGAGTCGGCGGGCATCGAGGCGCTGCACGCGCGTCTGGCCCAGGTGGATCCGCCCACGGCCGCGCGCCTGACGACACGCGACCGCCAGCGCATCACGCGCGCGCTCGAGGTGCACGAGGCGAGCGGCAGGCCGCTGTCGTGGTGGCACGCGAACTCGCCGCGTGAGGGGCTGGCCGCCGACTGGCGGATCGCCGAGATCACGTTCGAACCCGGGGCGCTCGCCGCGCGCATCGAGACGCGGACCCGGGCGATGTTCGATTCCGGCCTGCTCGAGGAGACCCGCGGGATCGTGGGGCAGGGCAGGCGCGAGGCTCTCGTCGCGCTCAAGGCGATCGGCTACGACGAGGCGCTCGCGGTCCTCGAGGGGCGCCTGGACCTGCCGGCCGCCGTGGAAATCATGAACCAGCGGACGCGGAACATGGCCAAGCGCCAGCGCACATGGTTCCGCCACCAGGTCGAGGGCGCCAGGTTGGCCGGCGGGGGCGATCCGCAGGCGTTGCTGGCCGCGGTGCGAGAGGCGCTCGGAGTCTGAGGGCGGCCGGTTGACACCCCTGCGGGACCTCCCGTAGCTTGGCCCGTCGCCTGACTCATGGCGCTTCTGCGGGCATAGCTCAGTTGGTAGAGCGCGAGCTTCCCAAGCTTGAGGTCGCGGGTTCGACCCCCGTTGCCCGCTCCAAGTTTTCAGCCCTCCGGCGCGTCGTCCCTTTCAGAGGCGGCGCGCCGTGCTGTTGTCGTCTCTCAAGCGAGTGTCCATGTCCGCTCCCGTCGTCGCCATCATCGGCCGCCCCAATGTCGGCAAGTCCACGCTCTTCAACCGGGTCATCGGGGAGCGCAAGGCCGTCACGCACGACCGGCCGGGGGTGACGCGCGACCGCAACGCCGTGCGCACCGAATGGCTGACGCGCGCGTTCGTGCTGGTGGACACCGGGGGCTTCCTGCCCGCCTCCTCCGAGGGCCGCGACGCGGACATCCGCCGCCAGGCTGAGATGGCCATCGGGCTCGCGGACTCGATCGTGTTCCTGGTGGACGCGCACACGGGAGTCACCGACCTCGACATGGCGATCGCGCAGCAGCTGCGCAAGCTCGGCCGGCCGACCCTCGTGGTGGTCAACAAGGTGGACAAGCCGGGCGACACCATCGTGCACGAGTTCCACTCGCTCGGGCTCGGGGAGCCCATGCCGATCGCCGCCGAGGGCGGCTTCGGGATCGGCGACATGCTCGACGCCATCCTCGCGATGCTGCCCGAGGAGACCGGCGAGGAGGAGCGCCCCGACGCGCGCGTCGCGATCGTGGGCCGTCCCAACGTGGGCAAGTCGTCCCTTGTGAACGCGCTGCTGGGCGAGGAGCGTGTGCTCGTCGAGCCCCGCGCCGGCACCACCGTGGACGCGATCGACGCGCCGTGGGCCACGCCGTACGGGAACTTCATGCTCGTGGACACGGCCGGCATCCGCCGCCAGGCCGAGTTCGACGACCAGGCCGAGTTCTACGCCACCATGCGCGCGCTGCATGCGCTCGAGAGGGCCGACGTGGCCTGCCTGGTGGTGGACACCCAGGAGGGCTTCCAGAAGCAGGAGGCCCGCCTCGCTCACCACGCGCTCGAAGCCGGCTGCGCCGTGCTGCTGCTCTACAACAAGTGGGACCTCGTCGAGGATCGCGAGGTGGCGTGGAAGGAAGTCCAGCAGGAACGCGCCCGGCGGTTCCCGACGCTCGCCGACCTGCCCGCGCATCCCGTCTCGGCCACCGAGAACATTCACCTCGCCAAGTTGCCGGAGTACATTGCCCAGCGGGCCGAGGAAAACAGCCGCCGCATCTCGACCGGCAAGCTCAACGAGTGGCTGACCGACGTCCAGCGCCGCCGCGCGGTGCCCAGCAATTCCGAGGGCCGCGCTCCCAAGATCTATTACGTCACCCAGACCGGAGTTCGCCCGCCGACCTTCACGTTCTTCGTGAATGCGCCCTCGCGCCTGAGCGACAACTATCGGCGCTACCTGTGGGGCCATTTCACGGAGCACTTCGGGTTCAAGGGCACGCCGCTGCGGTTCAAGGTGAAGAAGAGCGAGTGACATGCCGCCGATCGCATCGCTGATCGCCGCACTGGCCGCCGGATACGTGAGCGGCTCGCTGCCCTGGGGGCTCTGGCTCGGGCGCGCATTCCAGGGCGTGGACGTGCGCACGCTCGGTTCGGGCAATCTGGGCGCCACCAACGTCTATCGCTCCCTCGGGCCGGGCATCGGTGTCGCGACGCTCCTGCTGGACATCGCCAAGGGCGCTATTCCGGTCTGGCTGGTGCCGCGCGCCGCATTCGCCGCGGACTTCCCCGGCGGTCCCGAGTGGTGCGCGGTGGCGGTGGCATTCGCCGCGGTGGCCGGACACGTGTGGACCTTTCTCGCCGGCTTCAAGGGAGGCAAGGGGGTGGCCACCACGGTGGGCGTGCTGCTCGCGCTTTCGCCCCCCTCGTTCGGCGTCTTTCTCGCCGTCTTCCTGGCGACGCTGCTCGTCACGCGGTTCGTCTCGCTGGGCTCCATGCTCGGCGCGGTCGCGTTCACCGTCGCGCTGTGGCGTTTCAGCCCGAATGGAGTGGCCAGCCCGAGCTTCCTGCTCGGCGCCCTGCTCGCCGTGGTGGTCATTGTCCGTCACAAGGACAACATCAGCCGGCTCATGCAGGGAACGGAGAACCGCTTCGCTTTCCGAAAGGCCCGGTCATGAGCGTGGTCGCGGTGCTGGGCGCGGGTTCCTGGGGGACGACGATCGCGATTCACCTGGCCGGGGCCGGCCATGACGTGCGGATCTGGGGCAACGATCGCCCGCAGCTGGCCGAGATCGCGGCCACCCGGGAGAACGCCAAGTTTTTGGCTGGCATCCGTATACCGGAGAGCATTAAGGTTCAGCCGGAACTCGAAGCCGCGCTTTCCGGAACGAACTTCCACTTCTATGTGGTGCCTTCCCAGGCCGTGAGGTCGGTGGCCGCCCGGATTCGGGAGATGGGCTCCCACGCGGTGCCCGTCTGCGCCAGCAAGGGCCTCGAGCTGGGCACATTGAAGCGGATGTCCGAAGTCCTGGGCGAGGCGCTCGGGGACCCGGCGCCGGTCGCCTTCACGGGTCCGAGCCACGCCGAGGAAGTGGCGGTGGGCATTCCCACCAGCATCGTGGCGGCGTGCGCCGACGAGGGCCGCGCCCGCGAGGTGCAGGTGCTGTGCGCCACGCCGCGGTTGAGGGTGTACACGAACGACGACGTGGTGGGCTGCGAGTACGGCGGAGCGCTGAAGAACGTGATGGCGATCGCCGCCGGAGTCTGCGACGGGCTGGGTTACGGTGACAACACGAAGGGCGCGCTTCTCACCCGCGGGCTCGCCGAGATCAGCCGGCTCGGCATGGCCATGGGTGGCCGGCGCGAGACATTCTCCGGCTTGACCGGGATGGGCGACCTCATCGCCACGGCGATGAGCCGCCACAGCCGCAACCGGCACGTGGGTGAGCGGCTGGGCAAAGGTGAAACGCTGGAACAGGTCCTCGGCGGGATGGTCATGGTGGCCGAGGGCGTGAACACCGCGCGCGCGGCCCGCGACCTGGGACGCGAGCGCGGCGTGGAGCTTCCGATCACCGAACAGGTGTGCGCGATCGCGCTCGAGGGCCGGGACCCTCGCGAAGCGATCCGGACGTTGATGACGCGTGATCTTCGCAGCGAGAGCGAGGACGCGCGCCGGAAGGAGTGACCCTTGGCGATCCGCAAGACGGCAGCCGAGACGGACAGCAAGCTCTACCGCTCGATCAGTGAAGTGAGCGAAATGCTGGACGTGAAGCCGCACGTGCTTCGCTACTGGGAAACGCAGTTCAGCATGCTGCGTCCCAAGAAGAACCGCGCCGGCAACCGCATGTACCGGCCCGACGAAGTGAAGCTGCTGCTGCGCATCAAGGTACTGCTCTACGACAAGCGTTTCACCATCGCCGGCGCCAAGCGCACGCTGCTGGCCGAGCGGCGGGACGACTCGCCCCAGGTCGAGCTGGGCTTCGACCAGGCCGAGCGCAAGATGCTGCTGTTCGAGGTGCGCGAGGGGTTGCGCGACGTGGTCGCGCGCCTGCGCCGGACGTCCGCGGCGGAGCGCCGCGAGAGCGAAGTGGAGCAGTCGTCCGGGCGTTGATCCCCGGTTAGAAACCCGACGATTCCCCGGAGGCCGTCGTGCCCATAGGCTCGCGTTCGTGGCCGCAGCCGATGCGCAACATGATCGCGGCCTATCTGGGTTCCCTCGCGATCGTCCTGGCGCTCGGCGCCGCCGTGTTCGAGGGCGTCGTGGTCCCGCGCGTGCTCGGGGCCGAATCCACGCGCGTGCTCGGCGACATGCGCCGGCTGCTCGATGCCCGCCGGACCGCGATCGACCGCTGGATCACCGACGGCTTCGCCGACGCCCATACGATTGCGGGGTTCCCCACGACCCTCGCGCTGACGAGTCCGCATCCGGCGCGGGTACCGGATCCCGAGTTTCCGAAGATCCTCGGCGACTTCGCGCAGCTTCAGGGGATGAGGCAAGTCTACGTGCTCGATGACGCGTACCGCGTGCTCGCGGCGGGACCGCCGAGGGACGCGCTCAGCGCGGCGGCCCGAAGCGCGATTCCCCTGGGCCAAGCGTGGCGCCGGGACCGCCTCGTCCACGTGCACGACCCGGAGCGTGGAAACGGCATCTACTTCGTCGTTCCCGCAGACGCCGACGCGGGGTTCGTGGCGGCGGAACAGGACCCCGGTCAATGGCTCCTGACTCTTCTCGCGCCCGCCGCATTGACCCTGCCGGGCGCCCAGGTCGCGCTGGTCGAGAGGTCCGACGCCGGAACTCGGCTGCTGCTCGGTGCGCTACCTGCGGCATCGGGAGTCGCGGGCCCGGTTTCCTCGCAGCAGTTCCGCCTCGATCAGGCGATCGCCCGCTCGAACTGGCGCCTCGTCATGAATGTGAGCCAGTCGGCGGCGATGGCCGAAGCGCGTGCGGCGCTCCAGGTGCAGCGTGTGATCACGTTCCTGCTGCTCGGAGCGCTGACGAGCCTCGTGTTCGCGATCAGCTGGGGGCGTCGGCGGGCCGTCGAAGCCGCGCTCGAGCGCGGACGCGCGCGGTTCAGCCTGCTGCTCGAGCACGCGAACGACGCCATCTTGTTCGTGGATGAACGGGGCGACATCCTGCGGAACAACACCCGCGCGGAGGAGTTCTACGGTGTCGCCCCCGGGGCGCTGATCGGACGAAATCTCGGGCGCGATCTCGAAGTTCAGCCCGCGGCGCCTGGCGCGCCGGGCACCACGGCGGTCCGACCGGCGGACGGGCTCTCCCAGGCGGTGCACCGGACCGCCGGCGGAGGGCGGACCACGGTCGAGGTTTCCGCCCGGCTGGCCGACGTCGAGGATGGGCAGCCCGTCACGGTCGCGCTCGTGCGGGATATCGAGGCGCGCGTGACCGCGGAACGCCGGCTGCTGCGGGTGAACCAGCAGTTGCGCGCCGCGGCGGCCATCGGCGCGGTCATCATGCGCGAGGAGGACGAGGCGAGGCTGGTGGACCAGGCGCTCGCGATCGCGGTCTCCTCCGGCACCGTCGTGGTCGCCGCGGTCGCCTCACGCGGAGCGGAGGGGCCGGAGTGGTCGGCGTGCCGGGCCCGCGAGGGTGGGCACTGGGCGTGCAGCGACCTGCCGTTGGACCTCGTCGAAGAGGCGTTCGCCACGGGGCGCGACGCGATCCGCCAGGATCATTCCGCGCTGGGAGCCGCCGAGTGGGAGCGCGGCTGCGCCCTCATGGGCCTGCAGGCGTCGGGCGCGATGCCCATCGTGGTGGCGGGCCGGGTCTGGGGAGTGGTCCAGGTCTTCACCAACGAACCCCACGTCTTCGACTCCGAGACGGTCACCCTACTCACGGGCATCCTTCGCGACGTGGGAATGGCCCTCGAATCGATCGCCGAACGCCGTGCCAGGCGCGAGCTGGAGGCGACGCTCAACGCGCTGTTCGAGACCGGCCCGGTCGGCATTGCCGTACTCGACCACGAGAATCGTCTCGTGGACGCCAACGCGGAGTTCCTGCGGATTCTCCGGCTCGATCGGACGGCGCTCGGGGACCGGGCGTTGCATTGGGATGGTTTCTGCGGGTGTGTCGCCGTCGGCGGTGGACTCATGCCGTGCGAGGGCCGCACGCCGTTCGAAACGGATTTCCGGCGGGCCGATGGAACCGCGGTCGGCGTCCTCGTGGGTCGCGTTCCGGTCGGCTCCTCGGGGGAGCGCTCGCTTGCCGCGGTCATCGACCTCACGAGCCAGCGCGAGACGGCCGAGTCCCTTCGCCAGACGCAGATGCAGCTTCTCCAGTCCCAGAAGATGGAGACGATCGGCCGGCTGGCGGGCGGCGTGGCACACGACTTCAATAATCTGCTCACGGTCATCCAGGGCTACACCCAGATCCTTCAGGCCGGCAAGGACCGGAATGCCGCCGACTCGGCCGCGCTCGAGCAGATCGGAAGGGCCGCCGAACGTGCGGCAGCGCTGACCCGGCAAATGCTGGCCTTCAGCCGCCAGCAGGTGCTCGAGCTCCGTGTGCTCGACCTGGGGCGCGTGCTCACCGACACGGAGAAGATGATCCGCCGGCTCATCGGCGAGGATGTCGAGATCGTCATGCGCCTGCACGGCAACCTCGGAAGCGTGAAGGCCGACCCCGTGCAAATCGAGCAGGTTCTGCTCAATCTCGTCGTCAACGCGCGCGACGCGATGCCGGAGGGCGGACGGCTCACGCTCGAGCTGGAGAACTTCGATGCCACGCCGTCCTTCTGCGCGCGCCAGCCCGAGGTGGCGCCCGGAGCCTACGTGCTGCTCTCGGTGAGCGACAACGGTGAGGGAATCGAGCCGTCGGTGATCCCGCGCATCTTCGAGCCCTTCTTCACGACGAAGGAGACGGGCAAGGGAACCGGGCTCGGCCTTGCGACGGTGTACGGCATCGTCCGCCAGAGCGGCGGTCACGTGTGGGTGGAGAGCCGGCCGGGCGAAGGTGCGATGTTCCGCATCCTGTTGCCTCGCGTGTCCTCCCGCGTGGACGACGACGAGGACGCTCCGCAGCGGCCGCTTGGGCGCGGAGAAGTCGTTCTGGTCGTCGAGGACGACGAGATGGTGCGGCCGATCACGGTGGCGATGCTGCAGCGTCTTGGATACCAGGTGCACTCGGCGCCGGGCGGGGAGGAGGCGCTCGCGTTTCTTTCCACTCACCCGGGCCGAATCGACCTCCTGCTCTCCGACGTGGTGATGCGCGGGACGAGCGGACCGGTGTTCGCAGCGATTTTCCGCGAGCAGCGTCCGGGCGTGCCGGTGCTCTTCGTGTCGGGATACACCCACGATGCCGGGACGCTCGCCCTGCTGACGGCGGACGGACTTCCGTATCTGGCCAAGCCGTTCGACATGGAGTCACTCGGCGCGGCCGTGCGCCGGGCGCTCGTTTCGCAGGGGGCACGAACCTGAGCGGCGGCCGCCTTGCGAATCCCGCCCGCGCAGGCTACATTGCGGCCCCGCATTTGATTGCGGTATCCGGTCGGGGCGTAGCGCAGCTTGGTAGCGCACCTGCATGGGGTGCAGGGGGTCGCTGGTTCAAATCCAGTCGCCCCGACCATTCTTCCTTTTCGGCTTTCCGCATGCTCGCCGTTCTCGCGTCCTCCATCCGTCCGGGTATCGCGTGAGCCTGCGCGTCGCGGCATTGGTGCCCGCATATCAGGCCGCGGCCCATCTCGGTGAGGTGCTGTTGAGCCTCGCAGCCCTGCCGGACCCGCCGCACGTGCTCGTCGTCGACGATGGGTCCCGTGACGCCACCGCCGAGGTCGCCCGCCAGTTCGGCGTGCGTGTGCATTCTTTCGCGGCCAACCGCGGCAAGGGGCACGCCCTGCTCGCCGGGTTCGAGCTGCTGAGGGACTTCGATGCCATCGTGACGCTCGATGCCGACGGCCAGCATCCGCCGCACTGTTTTCCCGCCTTCGCGGCCGCGGCGGAGGCGGGCGCCGATCTGGTGCTGGGCACGCGCGTGATCACTCCGGACATGCCGCCCCTGCGCCGGTTCGCGAACCGTTTCAGCAGCTCCTGGTGCTCGCTCATTGCCGGACAGCGCATCAGCGACAGTCAGTGCGGGTACCGCCTCTACCGGCGGGAACTCATCCGGGCCACGCCGGTCCGTGCCAGCCGCTACGAAGTCGAAACGGAACGGGCCGTGCGCGCGGCCCGGCTCGGGTTTCGCGTCGCCGAAGTGGAGATTCCCACCGTCTACGGTGACGAGCAGAGTCACCTGTCCCCGACGCGCGACGTTCCGCGCATCGTGGGCATGATGCTGCGGCTCACGTTCGAGCCGCGGCCCCGCTAGAAAGGCATTCATGCACATCCTGGTCACCAATGACGACGGCATCGCCTCGCCGGCGCTGATGCAGCTCAAGCAGCAGTTGACTCCGTTCGGCCGCGTCACGATCATCGCGCCCGACCGCAACCAGAGCGCCACGTCGCAGGCGCTGACGCTGCACCGCCCGCTGCGCATTCACGCGCTGGGCGAGGATGTCTACAGCGTCGACGGCACGCCGACCGACTGCGTGCTGGTGGCCTTCCACGGCAAGATGGTGGAACGCCCGGATCTCGTCGTGAGCGGCATCAACCATGGCCCCAACATGGGCGAGGACGTTTTCTACTCCGGGACGGTCGCCGCCGCGATCGAGGGAGCGCTGCAGGGCGTGCCCGCCATCGCGGCTTCGCTGGTGACGCGCCAGGCCAGCGACTTCGCCGAGCCCGCGATGCTCGTGGCCCGGCTGCTGCGCCAGGTGCTCTCGCAGGGAATGCCGGAACGCATGCTGCTCAACGTGAACTTCCCCTTTCGGGCCATGGCCGACCTCGCCGGAGTGGAACTCACGCGGCTGGGAACGAGGGTCTACGAGGACACGCTGGTCAAGAAGGTGGACCCGCGCGGCCGCGAGTACTACTGGATCGGGGGAGAAGACCCGATCTGGCGGCCGGAGCCGGGCACCGACTATCACGCGGTGCATTCCGGTCACGTCTCGGTGACCCCCATGCACCTCAATCTCACCGATCATGCGTCCATCACCACCATGGCGAGCTGGGCTCTGTCGCTCTGATTCGGGCCGTGGCTTGGCAGGACTTCCAACCGTGTGCTAGCTTCCTCGCCGCCGCAACGGTCAGGCACACACCGGTTCCCGCATCCGCCCAGCTCGCGATGAGGGAATCCGACCGGGGTTCGTGCCTGCACTGCAATCGACGGGCCCTCCCGGACCCGCCGGACCGCGCGGCCACCAAATAGCTCTCCTGTCGGGGCGTGGCTCAGCCTGGTAGAGCACCTGGTTCGGGACCAGGGGGTCGGAGGTTCAAATCCTCTCGCCCCGACCATCTTCGAGCGGACCCGCTCTCGCGAGCGGGTCCGCTTCCTTGTCGGTTCTCACTCCCCGGCTTGCCTCGCGACGTGCGCAAAGTCCATCCTGCGCCCATGCGTCGACTTCAGATGCGGCTCGGAGGCCGCGTGCAGGGTGTGGGCATGCGTTGGTTCGTGCACCAGTGCGCCGGACGTCACGGCGTCACCGGCACGGTGCGCAACGCCGCGGACGGCACCGTGGAAATCAACGCCGAGGGCGATGCCGAGGTGCTCGTGGCATTCGCCGAGGACGTGCGCAGCGGTCCCGTGAGCGCGCGTGTCGAACCCATCGATGAATCATGGAGCGAGGGCCCGGCCCGTTACGCCGGCTTCTCGATCGTCGGATGATCATGACGAAGGAAATCATGGAAGGACCCGTCCTCGTCCCGTTCCGCTCGCGGCTCGCTTCCGCGCGCCAGGAAGCCGTCGCGCGCGGCGAGCTGACGAGCAGGGAATACGAGTCGCTGCTGCTCGACGAGGCCTTCGACCAGGCGCAGTTCGAGTCCTTCCGCGCCTCGCTGGCTTCGCTCGGCATCCGCATGCCGGACGAAGAGAGCGAAGAGGCGGCGCCGGGACGCATCGAGCGGCGTCAGTTCGCCGGTGAGGCCGAACGCGACCTGCTCGACATCTACCTGGACCAGATCGGCCGCGTGAAGCTGCTCGCGCATGCCGAGACTCTCGCGCTCTCGGTGCGCTCGCGCGGCGGTGACGAACTCGCGCGCAAGCAGCTGATCCTCGCCAATCTCCGGCTGGTCGTTCATCTCGCGCGGCAGTACCGCAACCGCGGCCTGGCTTTTCTCGATCTGATCGAGGAGGGCAACATCGGGCTCATCCACGCGGTGGACGGCTTCGAGCCCGAGCGCGGATTGCGCTTTTCGACCTACGCCTCGATCTGGATCCGCCAGAGCATCCTGCGCGGGCTGGCTGAGCAGTCGCGTTCCGTGCGCATTCCGGTGCAGATGTTCCGCCAGATCAACCGCTTCGTGATCGTGATGCGCCAACTGTCGGGCCGGCTCGGCCGCGAGCCGATGCTCGAGGAGATCGCGCACGAACTCGACATCAGCATGCCGCGCGCCGAACGCCTGCGCGCGCTGGTGGCGGGCATGCAGTCGCTCGACAACAGCGAGGGCGTGGACGCGTTCGAGGAGCTGTCCGCCGAGCAACTGGGGCAGGCGCCGGCCTCCGTCGAGCGCCTCGTCGAGCTGCAGCTGGAGCACGAAAAGATCGACCGCCTGCTGCGCTCGCTCGGCCAGCGTGAGGAGCAGGTCATCCGCATCCGCTACGGCTTCTACGACGGCGACGCGCGGTCGCTGCAGGAGACCGGAGATCACTTCGGCATCTCGCGCGAGCGCGTGCGCCAGATCGAGGCGCGGGCGTTGCAGAAGTTGCGCGAGGCCATCGACCTCGCCGACATGGACCGCAGCACGGGCACGACCGTTCACTAGGAGCCGCCAATGGACCTGCGCTCGTACATCCGCGACGTTCCGGACTTCCCACGCAAGGGCATCCTCTTCAAGGACATCACGCCGCTCATCGGAGATCCCGCGGCGTTCGCGGAGTCGGTGCGCCAGCTGGCGGCGCGCGTCGGCAAGCCGGACGCCGTCGTGGCGATCGAATCGCGCGGCTTCATCTTCGGCGCGCCGCTCGCGCAGCTGTGGAACGTGCCGTTCGTCCCGGCGCGCAAGTTCGGCAAGCTGCCGGGCAAGACGGTGCGCCAGGTCTATTCGCTCGAGTACGGCGAGGACACGCTCGAGCTGCATGCCGACGCCCTCAAGCGCGGCTGGGAAGTGGTCGTCGTGGACGACCTGCTCGCCACGGGCGGCACGGCCGCGGCGACCATCGGGCTGGTCGAGCAGCTGGGGGCTCGAGTGAGCGCCGCGCTGTTTCCGGTGGAACTGGTGGGACTGGGCGGGCGCGCGAAGCTCGCACCCGCCCGTGTCGAGGCGCTGATGGCGTTCGAGGTCAGGGAGTAGCGAGCTTCTCCAGCCGCTTGCGCATGGCCTCCAGCGCGCGCGCGGGGCGCTGCGATTCCGGCAGCGCCTGGCCGAACGCGATGCCCTCCTCGACCGTCCTGCGCTCCGCCGCGAGATCCTGCTTGCCGGCGAAGATATCGGCGCGCGTCGTGTAGAGCAGCATCTTGCGCGGCCCGTAGGCCAGCGCCATGGCGCGGTCCGAAGCGGCCAGCGCCTCGTCCCACTTGCGGAGCGCCTTGTAGGCGGTTGCGAGCCGCTGGCTCGGGTTGTAGTCGCCCGGCAGGTCGCGCTCCGACTGCTGGAGCATGGGAACGGCGCGGTCGGCCTCCCCGAGTTCCAGGTAGGCGGACAGCCGGTGCGGATCGAAGACCGCCCGCTGCTCGGGTGAGCCGGCCTTCGCGGCTTCGGCGTCGAGAAACTCCGACCAGGCGCGCGCGCTGGCGCGGGCGCCGACCGAGTCCCCGGCCTCCTGGCGCGTGGTGAGGATTTCGATCCACGCCCCGGAGCGGTCGTCCGCGGCGGTGGAGAAGCTGAAGTCGCTCACGAGCGACCGGGTGGCCGCCTCGAATTCGGCGACGGCTCCCGCCTTGCCCGTGTCGCCGGCCGGGAGCTCACGCGCGCACGCGAGGGCGCTCGAGGCGACCACGAGAGCGGACGGTGAGCGGCCGAGGCGGGGAAGCGCCGCGCGCGCGAGCGCCACGCCCTCCGCCCAGCCGTCGGACCGCGACAGGGCGTACATGCGGGACTCCACCGCCCGGGAGTAACCCGGCCAGCCTTCCGGCGCGGTGGCCAGGACCTCACCGAAAGCAGCGGCGGCCGCCGCGTGCTGGTTGTCCGCGTAGAGGCTGTCGGCCCGGGCGATCGAGCGCACGAGGGCTCGCGGTGCGCGGCCGCCGATGGCGGCGTCGTCGAGCAGGGCGTGCAACTGCGCGATCGTCATGCCGCCCACCCAGCGGACCGAGATGCGCTCGGCCACGGGGTCCATCACGTAGAAGGAGGGCAGCGCGTCGGCCGGGAACCGGCCACGGAACGAGGCGTTGGCCGGCTTCTCGGTGTCCACGCTCAGGAACACGAACTGGCCGGCATGGCGCGAGAGCGAAGGCTCGTTGAGGACATACGCCCACATCGAGCGGCAGGTGTGGCACCAGGGAGCCCAGATGTCCACGAAGAGCGGCACCTTGCGCTCCCGGGCGATCCGGACGGCCTTGGCGTAGTCGTCGTGCACCCATTCGACCGCACCGGTGGCGGCGAAGACGGGCGCGGCGGTCAGCAGCAGCGTCGCGGCGAGCGCGAGGGCGGGCATGACGAATCGGAAGGATTTCATGGGCCGCAGCCTACCAGAGCCCGGCCACCCGGCGCGCCGGCTGGAGCGCGTCCGGCGGCAAAATGCCCACCAACGCGGCGGTGGCGGGGCGCCCAAATCACCTCTCCAGCCGCCACGCCGGGCGACCGAGAATCCGGCTGTGGGAGGGTTGCCGGCCGGGAGCGCGGACGGAACCCCGGCGGACCGGTATCGAGAGGGGGGAGCCATGACGGAACCGAACTACCATCGCGAGTTCACCCGCGTGCCCGTGCATATCTGGGGGACGTTCACGAACGAGGCCGGGGAGGAGCTCCTCACGGCCGAGATCAACAACCTGAGCATGCGCGGTTGTCATGCCTCCACGTTCGAGGCGTTGCCGGCCCAGAGCCGCCACCACCTGACGCTCTTCACCGAGGACGAAGAAGACGCCCTGCATTTCAAGGTCGAGGCCCGTATCGTCAGTTCGGACGAGGACGGAATGGGCATCGAGTTCGTCGAGCTTCCGCTCGAAAGCTACGAGCACCTGCGCAACCTGGTGCTGCTCAACTCGCACGACCCCGAACGAGTGGAGCGCGAGTTCCGCGAGCACATCGGGATTCGCCGCCTGGGCTGACCGGGCGAGAGCAGGAAGGCCCGCGCCACCCGGCGCGGGCCCTTCGTTCGCCGGTCGTCGGGCTCGGGGGACGGAGCGGGCGCGCGGGCGTGCCTGCCGGGCGTCCCGGATGCGGGACGAACGCCGGTCAAGCGGCCGGCGTTTCCCACTGGCGGTGGGCGCCGCCGAGGGCGACCATGCCGGTGCCGCGAAGCGGCCGCTCGCCCACCCCATCCGGAGGTGATCATGTCCCGCATCAGCGACATTCTCGCCCACAAAGGTTCGCAGGTGTTCACCATTCCCGAAGACGCGACCGTGATCGCCGCGCTCGCGGAGATGGAACGCCACAACACGGGCTCGCTCGTGGTCTTGCGCGGCTCCGACGTGGCGGGGATCTTCACCGAGCGCGACCTCGCGCGCCGCGTGGCCCTCGCTGGGCGAGACGTGGAGCAGACCCGGGTGAGGGAAGTGATGACCGCGCAGGTGATCTGCATCGAGAACGGCGCCACGGTGCATGATGCGATGACGCTCATGACGCAGGAGCGCATCCGTCACCTGCCGGTCGTGGGTCCGGGCGGAATGTGCGGCGTCGTGTCGATCGGAGACCTGGTGCAGTCGCTGGCGGCCGAGCAGGAGGTGGAGATCCGGTATCTCACCGCCTACATCCGGGGCGAGCTTTCGGTCTGACCACCGGGCTCAGGCCGTGCCGGTGTGGCCGAACCCTCCGGCGCCCCGATGGGTTTCGCCCAGTTCCTTCGCCTCCGCCCACAGCACGCGCGGGACGCGGGCGAGCACCATCTGGGCGATCCGCATGCCCGGCTCGATGCGAAACGGCGAGTGTCCGTGGTTGATGAGCGCGATCACGATCTCGCCCCGGTAGTCGCTGTCGATCGTGGCGGGGCTGTTGGGAAGCGTCACGCCATGGCGGGTGCCCAGGCCGGACCGGGGACGGATCTGCAGCTCGAATCCGGGCGGCAGTTCGATCGCGAATCCGGTGGGTATGCGCACGATGTCGCCCGGCCCCAGGTCGATGGGCTGGGTGATCGCCGCGCGCGCGTCCATGCCCGCAGCCCCCTCGGATTCGTAGGCGGGCAGGGGAATCCCTTCGGCGTGATCCAGGCGGCGGATCCGGACGCGAACGTGTTCGGGCGCGCCGGCCGCGGCCGGCGAATGGTCATGCGACATGCACACCTCCTTTGGTGCGCAGGCTAGCAGCGCGCCGCCGGCGAGCGAAGCGTGTTTCGCTCCGGAGCGTCCATCGGTTATCTCTTTGCGTCCGCTCGGTCGCTCACACTCGTGGAGGTCCCGATGGCCGAAGTCCGCATCGCCCGCCCGATTCACCCCGAAACACGTATCGGGCACGTCCATCTCAAAGTGTCCGACCTCGAACGCGCGCTGCGGTTCTACTGCGGGGTGCTCGGGTTCGAACTGGTCCAGCGGTACGGACCCGGCGCGGCATTCGTCTCGGCGGGCGGGTATCACCACCACATCGGGCTGAACACCTGGGAGAGCCTCGGCGGGGCGGCGCCGGCGCCGGGCACGACCGGGCTGTATCACGTCGCCATCCTCTATCCCTCACGCGCCGCACTCGCCGATGCGCTGCGCCGGCTGGTGCGTGCGCGCGTGCCGCTGCAGGGCGCGAGCGATCATGGCGTGAGCGAGGCCCTCTACCTGGCCGATCCGGACGGAAACGGGATCGAGTTGTACGTGGACCGCCCTCGCGAGGAGTGGCCGCGGGATCGATCGGGTGCGCTCGCCATGACGACCGGCGCGCTGGACCTGGACGCGCTGCTCGCCGAAGCGCCGGCGGAGGAGAGCGCATGAAGCGCAGAGCGCTCGTGGCGCGCCCCGCGCTGGAGAGCCCGACCTACGCGCGCATCTGGGCGACGGTGCGCCGGATCCCGCGCGGCAGGGTGGGCTCTTACGGCCAGGTGGCCGAAGTCGCGGGGCTGCCCCGGCAGGCGCGGCTCGTGGGCTACGCGCTGCATGCCTCGGCTCCGGATTCGGTTCCCTGGCACCGCGTGGTGAATGCGCAGGGCATGCTCAGCCTGGGCAAGCTCGATCCGGGGGGAGCGTTGACGCAGCGCCTGCGTCTCGAGAACGAGGGCGTGACGTTCGACGCGCGCGGGCGCGTGCGAATGGCGGAGCATCGCTGGCAGGGCGGGGCGAAGGCGCGGAAGCCGCGCTGAACCCTAGAGGCGGTGGATCCGCGCGAGATTCCGGCGATTGCCGTATCCTCGCGGTTCCTTCGCCCGCTGGTTCCGCCACCCACTCCACCGCTCGCTCGAGGCGCGTCCATGCTGACTTGCCATGTACACGCTCGAGCGGACCAGCGGGACGGCTTCGGTGCGCGCGGCTCGGTAGCCCGCTGATGGGCGCTCCCGTGCTCGTGAGGAAGGACGACGGCTGGGTGGCGCGCTTCACCGCCATGGCGAGCCCCTGCGAGGTGCTGCTCGACGTGGACCGGCTCGGCGAAGCTTCGGTCCTCGCGCGCGTGGCCCAGGAAGAGGCGCTGCGCATCGAGCGAAAGTTCAGCCGCTACCGCACCGACAACGTGCTCGCCCGCATTCACGAGGCAGCGGGAAAGCCGCAGCGCGTGGACGAGGAGACGGCGCGGCTGCTCGATTACGCGGCCACGTGCCATGCCAGCTCGGGCGGGCTGTTCGACATCACGTCGGGCGTGTTGCGGCGGGCGTGGACTTTCGACGGCCGCGAGGCGGCTCCCGACGAAACGGTGATTCGCGCAGCCCTGTCGCACGTGGGCTGGCGGCGGGTCGGTTGGGACGGACGTCTTCTCACGCTGCCCGTGGGCATGCAGATCGACTTCGGCGGCATCGCGAAGGAGTACGCGGTGGACCGCGCCGTCGCGCTCGTTTCCGGGCACGGCCGCTGCGCCTGTCTCGTGGACTTCGGTGGCGACCTGCACGCGAGCGGGGCGCGGCGTTCGGGCGCGCCGTGGGGCGTCGGTGTGGAGGATCCGGAGCAGCCGGGCGCCGCGGCGCCCCACCGGGTCGAGCTCGGACAGGGCGCGCTCGCCACCACCGGGGACGCGCGGCGCTTCGTGACGTGGCGGGGCGAGCGGCTCGGGCACGTTCTCGATCCGCGCACCGGCTGGCCGGTGGCCGGCGCGCCGCGCTCGGTGACGGTGCTGGGCGCCACGTGCGCCGAAGCGGGCATGCTCGCCACGCTCGCCTGCCTGCAGGGCCCGAACGCGCGCGCCTATCTGGAGGAGAGGGGCGTCACCGCCTGGGTGGTGTAGCTCCGCCGGATGTCACTGGTGGACGCCCGAGGCCTCGCTGCCGGTGCGCTCGACGTACTCGGCATACGACCCCAGGTACTCGAACGGTGGCTGTGCCGGATGCTCGCCGTCGCCCGGCCGCAGTTCGAGCACTCGGTTGGCCAGCCCGCGCAGGAACATGCGGTCGTGGCTCACGAACAGCATCGTGCCCTCGAAGTTCTCGAGCGCGCCGACGAGCATCTCCTTGGTCTCGAGATCGAGATGGTTCGTGGGCTCGTCGAGCACGAGAAAGTTGGGCGGGTCGAACAGGATGCCCGCCAGCACGAGCCGGGACTTCTCGCCGCCGGACAGCACGCGAATGGGCTTGTCCACGTCGGTGCCCGAGAAGTGAAACGCCCCGAGCAGGTTCTTGATCACACCCTGCCCCTCGAGCGGGAAGTCGTGCTGCAGCTGCTCGAACACGGTGCGGCTGGGATCGAGAAGCTCGAGCGATTGCTGCGCGAAGTAGCCCATGCGCATGCTCGCGCCGAGCTTGACCGTGCCGGAATCGGGCTTGGCCGCTCCGGCCACCATCTTGAGGAGTGTGCTCTTGCCCGCGCCGTTGCGCCCCATGACGCACCAGCGCTCGGTGCGGCGGATGCGGAAGTCGAAGCCGTCGTAGATGACTTTCTCGCCGTAACCCTTGCGGATGCCCTGCAGTTCGGCCACGTCCTCACCGGAGCGGGGAGGCTGGCGGAAGCGGAACTCCACCACGTGGCGGTGGCGGGGCAGCTCCACGGCTTCGATCTTGTCGAGCTTCTTGACCCGGCTCTGCACCTGCGCGGCCTTGGCCGCGTGCGCGGCGAAGCGCTCGATGAAGCGGCGCTCCTTGGCCAGCATGGCCTGCTGCCGGGCGTAGGCTGCCTCGCGGTTGGCCTCGGCGATGGCGCGCTCGCGCACGTAGAAGTCGTAGTCGCCGCTGTAGCTCGTGAACTCGCCCGTGTCGATCTCGAGAATGCGGTCCACGATGCGGTTCATGAAGTCCTTGTCATGGCAGGTCATCAGGACCGCGCCGGCGTAGGACTGGATGAACTTCTCGAGCCACAGGATGGACTCGATGTCGAGATGGTTGGTGGGCTCGTCCATGAGCAGTACATCGGGACGGCCGAGCAGGATGCGGGCGAGGCCGACGCGCATCTTCCAGCCGCCGGACAGCGCGCCCACGTCGCCCTCGATCTGCTCGTCCTCGAACCCGAGGCCGTGCAGGATCTCCTTGGCGCGCGACTCCAGGTCGTAACCGCCGTGGCGCATGTACTCGTCCTGCACGTGCCCGAACCGGTCGAGAATCGCCTCCATCTCGTCCGCGCGCTCGGGATCGGCGAGCGCGTGCTCGAGATCCTTGAGCTCGTGGTGCAGGTCGCCCAGGTTGCCGCTGCCGGCGATGGCTTCGTCGAGCACCGAGCGCCCGCTCATCTCGCCGATGTCCTGGCGGTAGTAGCCGATGCTGATGCGCTTGGGGACGGTGACGTCCCCTTCGTCCGGGGACTCCTCGCCCGTGATCATCCGGAACACGGTCGTCTTGCCGGCGCCGTTGGGGCCGACGAGTCCGACCTTCTCGCCCGGATTCAGCTGGAAGCCCGTTTCGACGAACAGGATCTGCGTGCCGTACTGCTTGGAGACGTTGCTGAAGTAGATCATGCGAAGAGTGCGCTCACGCGTTTGCCTGCTTCTTCTCGATGCGCGCCCACGCGTCCTTCAGCGTCACGGTTCGATTGAAGACGAGGGCGTCCGCTCTGGAGTCCTTGATGTCGGCGACGAAGTAGCCCACGCGCTCGAACTGCACCGGGGTGCCCGGGTTGGCGTCGGCGAGCGCGGGCTCGACCTTGGCGTGCGGGACCACCACGAGCGAAGCGGGGTTGAGGATGGTCACGAAGTCGGCGCCGTCCGCCGCCGTCTCGGGATCCTCGGCGGTGAAGAGCGTGTCGTAGACGCGGACCTCGGCGTCGAGGGCATGGCGCGCCGAGACCCAGTGGATCGTCGCCTTCACCTTGCGCCCGTCGGGCGCGTTGCCGCTCTTGGTTTCGGGGTCGTATGTGGCGCGCACTTCGGTGACCGCGCCGGCGGAGTCCTTGACCACGCTCGTGCAGCGGATCAGGTAGGCGCCGCGCAGCCGAACCTCGATGCCGGGGGAGAGCCGGAAGTACTTGGGCGGCGGCACCTCGCGGAAGTCGTCCTCGTCGATCCAGATCTCGCGCGAGAAGGGAACCGGCCGGGTGCCGGCCGCGGGATCCTCGGGGTTGTTGGC